>CAYZKM010000021.1:0-23408 GCA_964478525.1 uncultured Bifidobacterium sp. | reverse complement strand
GTCTGATCAGCACCGTTATCTCGAGCATCGGCGGCGGCGCCGCCGTGATCGAGCATTTCGGGCTTCAGCACTGGGTGAACGCGCCGATTGGCTTGTGTGCCATGGGCGGACTGATCTTCGCCTGCGGTCTGCCGGGCTGGGCTATCGTGCGATGGGTCTTCAACTTCATCGACCAAAACCGTGATGCTGGGATCGACGATGTCGCGCAGAAACTACGGGATTTCCGCAAAGGGCCGCTTAGCGATGGCTGATATGATCATCAGGTGACCTGGCGTCCGCGTTTACATCGCTCGGAATCATCGCCTCCATCGGCGGGTCGCCCTCGGGCGGCCCGCCTTCTTTTTTGCGTGTGTGCGTCGACCGTTGAAACGGACAGCCAACGGTCTCCGACGCCTCGCACGAACCGACGGTGCCCCGCGCACCCTGACATACTTTGACATGGTCCTGACATGCTGCTGTCGCCTGCCTTCGGCATCAATCAGTCCCTCAGTGGTATGGATTCTCCGAACATGCGAACCGCCTTATCGTTAGCGATGGCAGTCATCGGTCTGATGTTACCAGCGACCGGTGTCCTCGCCGCTCCAGGGCCTGCCGGTCATGGCCACGGCGGTGCCACAGCGGCTCTTCTCGGAGAACCCGCCCCGCGCGGCCAGGGCCGGCCGGTCGCGATCGTGATGACTGATTTCGCATACAGTTTGAAGACCGTCACCGTGAAGGCTGGCGAAACCATTCGGTTTATGATTTCAAACAAGGGCACCGTGCTGCATGAATTCAACATCAATACCGAGGCCGAGCACGCAGAGCACCGGCCGATGATGGCGATGATGATGGAGCACGGGATGATCACGCCTGACAGGGTCATCAGCCTGACCATGACCATGCCGGATGGCAGCAAGATGACCCACACCGAGCCCAACTCAGTGCTGGTCGAGCCAGGCAAGAGCGCGG
The DNA here is from genome assembly GCA_964478525.1 of uncultured Bifidobacterium sp. Classification (GTDB taxonomy): domain Bacteria; phylum Pseudomonadota; class Alphaproteobacteria; order Acetobacterales; family Acetobacteraceae; genus Rhodopila. The sequence continues at coordinate 22,460 of CAYZKM010000021.1, read as the reverse complement.
AAATATCATGGAAATTCACCACCGCAGGAGAGCTTCAGATCGGCTGCAACATTCCGGGCCATACTGAAGGAGGGATGGTTGCCAGCCTGAAGGTCATGCCGCGCTGATTGCACGGGCGATCATTTAGCCAGACTGTGGAGGAAAGCATGAACCGCCGTGATTGTTTCAAACTCGCCGCCGCTGCCGGCATGGCCGGGGCCGGGTTTGCGTATTCCGGCCGGCGCAGTTTTGCCACCGCAAACCGTAGCTTCGACCTCAATGTCGAGGAGACGCAGATCACGATTGACGGTACGACGTCGAGGGCGTTGGCCATTGGCGGATCGGTCCCGGGGCCGGTGATGCGGTGGCGGGAGGGCGAGGAGGTCGTCATCCGCGTCACCAACCGATTGAGGGAGCCAACGTCCATACATTGGCACGGGCTCCTCCTGGCCGGCGTGATGGATGGCTCCCCCGGTTTCAACGGGTTTGCCGCAATCAATCCCGGAGCGACTTATACCTATCGCTTCGTTTTGCGCCAGGCTGGAACCTATTGGTACCATAGCCACTCGGGCGGTCAGGAGCAGGCCGGGATGTACGGTGCGATCATTATTGACCCGGCAGCGGGCGAGAAGATCTCGGCCGATCGCGATTATGTCGTGCTGCTTTCGGACCACACTCCGGAACATCCCGATGCGGTACTCCGCAAGCTCAAAGCCAACTCCGAGACTTACGTGCGGGCGCCTCGCACGATCCTCGATTTCTTCCGGGATTCGGCCCGAGACGGTTTGGGGGCAACGATCGCGGATCGGAAAATGTGGGCTGAGATGCGCATGTCGCCGACCGACTTGGCTGATGTGACCGGCTATCAGTTTCTGATGAACGGCAAGGGCCCGAACGACAACTGGACCGGCCTGTTCAAGCCCGGCGAGCGCATAAGACTGCGATTCATCAACGGATCGGCGATGACATTCTTCGATGTCCGGATCCCGGACATGAAAATGACAGTGATTGCCGCCGACGGGCAGGACGTGATCCCGGTTCCCGTCGATGAATTCCGCATCGGCGTCGCCGAGACCTATGACGTACTGATCAATCCGAAGGCCGACCGCGCCTACACCGTAATGGCGGAACCAATCGATCGAACAGGCTATGTGCGCGGCACGCTTGCCACGCGTGAGGGCATGCAAGCGGAGATCCCGGCATTGCGTCCGCGAGCCTTGTTGACCATGGCCGACATGGGATCGATGGAGGGCATGGATCACGGTTCCATGGCGGGGATGGACCATTCCAAAATGACTGGTCCAGGTGGTTCCATGGCCGGGATGGATCATTCCCAGATGACCGGAGCGGGTAGCTCCATGGCCGGTATGGACCATTCCAAGATGCCCGGAATGGGAGGACCCGCGAGCCAACCCGTCAATGGCGCACCACTCCTCGGATGGGCGTCAGCCGGCACGCTCCCCGGCCAAAAGGCCCTGCGTTATGAAGACCTGAAAAGCCTGACCATCAACCGGGATACAAGGCCGCCAACGCAAGAAATCCTCATTGCCCTCGACGGCCAGATGAACCGCTATAACTGGACGCTCAACGGCAAACGTTTTGATCAGGCGTCGCCAATTCAGGTTGCCTATGGCGAGCGAGTACGCATCCGCTACGTCAATACGACAATGATGGCGCACCCCATGCACCTGCACGGCATGTTCGTTGAGCTGGAAAATGGGCAAACCAACAGAATGCCGCGCAAGCATGTGGTTATCGTCCGGCCGGGCAGCGAAGCGTCGGTGCTTCTCACCGCGGATGAAGCCGGTGACTGGCCGTTCCATTGTCACCTGATGTACCACATGAACGCCGGCATGATGACGCGGTTCATCGTTGAAGGTCCGCGGCGCACGGCGCGCGTGCAATGAGGCATACGACATTGGCCGCGTGCACCGCGGTTGGTCTGATGGTTGGTGGTTCCGCCATCGGGCAGTCCACTCATCACACCGCCGGTGCGGGGGGTGGGAAGCTGACCATGAACATGGGCGGCGATCATGATTCCGCACCCGTATACTATTTCATCCGCGCCAACAGGTTGGACTACGGGGCCAGCCAGGCCGGGGCCAGAGGGTCATGGGATATTGACGCTCGCATCGGGACAGACGAGCACCGCCTGGTGCTCAAAACCGAGGGCGAATACGTCCGGGGCAAAGGCGAGAATGCCGAAGTACAGCTTCTCTACTCCACCCCGATTACGGATTTCTTCGATTTTCAGATTGGTGCCCGCCAGCTCTTCGTTCCCCTGGGCCGCTCGTATTTCGCAATGGGGGTCCAAGGTGTCTTGCCCTGGTTCATCGACACCGAGGCGACCATCTTCATCAGCAACAAGGGCCAGCCCTCGGCACGCATCAAGGCCGAAATCGATCTGCCCTGGACTGCAAGCATCTATTCCCGCCCTTCGATCGAACTGAACGCCTACGGTTCCGACGACCGGCAGGTCGGCACCTATGCGGGTCTCGGGACGGTCAAGCTCGCCCTTCAGACCCGTTATCAGGTGACACGCCAGCTGGCCCCCTATGTCGAGATCGGCTGGGAAAAGGCATTTGGCCAAACCGCCAACGCCGCAAGGCATGACGGCGATCGGACCGACAACGCCTATGCGGTCGTCGGAATTCGCCTGCTATACTAGCACCTATGATGCCCCTCATTCCGTCGTCCGACAGCGGCGAGACAAGCGGTCCGACTTCCCGCGGTGCCATTCCGCCTGAAGCTGTGATCCTCGTCGTCGAGGATGACAGCGGTATGCGACTGCTGATCGATCGCTTCCTGCGTGAGAACGGGTTTCGCGCGATCCCCGCGCGCGACGGCCGGGAAATGTGGGAGGTTCTAGAGAATGCTTCGGTCGACCTGGTATTGCTCGACATCATGCTGCCGGGAACCTCGGGCCTCGATCTGTGCAGAGCGTTGCGGGCGCGCAGCAGGCTCCCCGTGATCATGTTGTCAGCGCGGGGGTCCGAGATGGACCGCGTGCTCGGCCTTGAACTCGGCGCCGATGACTATATCGCGAAACCATTCAGCCGACCCGAATTGCTGGCGCGGATCCGTGCCGTATTGCGCAGGACTGCCGAAGGACCGGAGCCAACCAAGGTCGCGGGCGGTCGGAATATTGGTTTCGATGGCTGGACCCTCGATACCGGCCGGCGGGAATTGCTGGCCGCTGACGGTGCCGTCATTGACCTCTCCGCGGCGGAATATGATCTGCTGGTTGCCTTTATCGAGCATCCGCAGCGGGTTCTAACCCGCGACCAATTGCTGGAACTGTCGCGCGGGCGGGCGGGTGACGTGTTCGATCGCAGTGTCGATGTGCTGGTTGGGCGGCTGCGGCGAAAGATCGAACGTGAGACCGATGCACGTCCCCTGATCAAGACGTTACGCGGCGCCGGCTACATGTTCACCGCGAACCCCAGGCGCTTGTAGCATGGCGATCTTGCCGCGTGGACTGACCGGTCGCACGATCCTTGTGCTGCTCGCTGCGGTGTCGCTGGTTCATGCTGGCAGCATGCTGATCTACGAGCGTGCACTGACTCGTCTTGTCGAGCCGCAATCAGAATCCAACGCCAGGCAACGGCTCGAAGCCGCCAGAAACGTGTTGGCTGAACAGCCAAGGGCTGCCAGGCCAGCCACGGCAGCGCTGCTGTCTTCGGATAATTTCCATGTCACCTGGGTGCCGAGCGAAACCGGACTGATCGAGACGATTGTCGATCCGCGTGTGGACCGGTTGGAACCGGAGGGTGTGGTCCGGATCAATGACGGAACGCTGATCCGATATCGGCTGCATGCCGATACGCACCAAGGACACGAGTCGCATGCCAGCCTGCTATCCACAACAGTGATGGTCGGTGGGGTTATCGTCATCGCCGTCCTCCTGGTGCGCGGTATCGTGGCCCCCCTGCGACGCCTCGCTGGCGCCGCGGATGCCATCGGGCATTCGGCCGAACATGCACCCATCGTTGAACAGGGGCCGCACGAGGTTCGTCAGGTGGCCCGAGCCTTCAACGCAATGCAGCAGCGGATTACCCGCCTGATCGGGGATCGCACCCAGGCACTGGCCGCTGTATCGCATGACTTGCGAACCCCTATTACGCGGCTCCGCCTGCGGGCGGGTTTCATCGCGGACAGGGAAATCCAAGGTGCCATAGACCGCGACCTGGATGAGATGGAAGCGATGGTGGAGGCCACACTCGCCTATGTCAGCGGCGAGCAGGAGACCGAGACGCCGCGCTCCATCGACCTACCCGCCCTGTTGGAAACATTGGTCGACGCCGAGACCGATCTCGGACACGTGGCCACCTACGAAGGTCCCGCCCATCTGACCGTTGTCGTTCGCTCGGTGTCGCTGAAACGGGCGTTCGCGAACCTGATCGCAAATGCCGTGATCTATGGTGGGGCAGCGCGTGTGACGTTGCGTGTCGACGTGCAAGGACCGATCGTCACGATCGACGACGATGGCCCGGGCATCCCGGAAGAGGACATCAAGCGGGTATTCGACCCGTTCGTCCGGCTTGAGCAGTCGCGCAATCGCGGAACCGGCGGGGTCGGATTGGGGCTGACCATCGCTCGCCGAGCCGTGTTGGCCGATGGGGGGAGGCTGAGCCTGGTCAACCGGATTGGCGGAGGACTATCCGCCCGCGTTGAACTTCCGGCCGGTGTGTTGACTGGCCGAATGAATGAACGGAGAGAGACCGATGTCCTTGTTCAGGCGACGCTTCCTGTTGACCGCGGCGGTGATCGGGGGATTGTCGCCAGCGCGGGCCGAACGCGTGTTGACGGTTCACAAGACGCCGGGATGCGGATGCTGTGATGGTTGGGCGCAGCATATGCGGGCGGGCGGGTTCACCGTCACGGTGATCGAAACCGACACATTGGACCGCGTCCGGCGGGAGGCCGGCGTCCCTGACGCCCTGGCGGGGTGTCATACCGGCTTCATCGGGCGGCACGTGATCGAGGGCCATGTTCCCGCCGCCGCGGTCGAGCGACTGCTGTCGGCACCGAGCGCCTGGGCCGGGATCGCCGTTCCGGGAATGCCGATCGGCTCCCCGGGCATGGAGGTTCCGGACCAGACCCCAGAGACATATCAGATCTGGGCTTGGCAGCTTGGCCGTTCACCGACACGCTTTGCGACAGCCCGTGGCGGCACCCTGCTGCCGGGATGATGTCAGCTACAGCCTGACACCACGCAGACGCAGGGAGTTACCAATGACAGACACTGAACTCAGTGCCATGGCCAGTGCCGCCACGATGGGGCTGAGCAGAATGCCGAAGGCCGGATAAAGCAGCCCCGCCGCGATCGGAATCCCGATCACATTGTAAGCAAACGCAAACACCAGATTCTCCCTGATATTGCGCATCGTCGCTCGGCTGAGCGTCCGGGCCCGTGCAATCCCCGCAAGATCGCCTTTGACCAGGGTGATGCCCGCGCTGTGGATGGCGACATCCGTCCCGGTGCCCATGGCGATGCCGACATCGGCCTCGGCCAAGGCCGGGGCATCATTCACACCGTCCCCAGCCATGGCGACGACCCGCCCTTCAGACCGCAGTGTCCGAACGATGCGATGCTTGTCCTCGGGCAGCACATCGCCGTGGACCTCCTCGATGCCCAGCTTGCGCCCGACCGCATGGGCCGTCGTCTTGTTGTCCCCGGTCAGCATGACGATCCGAACGCCATCCGCGCGCAGAGTATCAAGCGCCCCGCGCGTTGTGGCCTTGATGGGGTCGGCAATCGCGATCACGGCACCGGGCTTGCCATCGACCGCGAGGAACAGCGCCGTCGCCCCGTCCGCGCGCAGTGCATCGGCCTTTGTGGTCATGTCATCCAGATCGACGCCAAGCGCCGCCATCAGTTTGGCGTTCCCCAGCGCCACGGGCCGGCCGCCGACCGTCCCTGTGACACCCTGGCCGGTCACGGACACGAATTCAGACGGCTCATGCAGGGCCATGTTGCGTTCCCGTGCTGCGGTGACAATCGCCGCGGCCAAGGGGTGCTCGCTCGACCGTTCCAGGCTGGCGGCCAGCGGCAGGATTTCCGCTTCCGTCAGGCCCGCGGCTGCGACGATCGCGGTGACTTTGGGTTTGCCCTCGGTCAGGGTGCCGGTCTTATCGACGACGAGCGTATCCACTTTCTCCATGCGCTCCAGCGCCTCCGCCGACTTGATCAACACACCGGCGCCCGCGCCCTTGCCAACGCCAACGCCGATACTCATGGGCGTTGCCAAGCCGAGCGCACAGGGACAGGCGATGATGACGACAGAAACGGCGGCGACGAGGCCATAGGACATAGCCGGTTCCGGCCCCCACACGGCCCAGCCTATGAAGGCAGCAAGCGCGACCAGCAGGACCGCTGGCACGAAGTACCCAGAGACAGTATCCGCCATCCGCTGGATGGGCGCTCGGCTGCGCTGTGCTTCGGCGACCATGGTGACGATGCGGGCCAACATGGTATCGGCACCAACTCGGTCCGCTCGCATGACGATCGACCCGGTGCCGTTGACCGTCCCGCCGATCAGCTTGTCACCTGGCAGCTTCGCGACAGGCATGGATTCGCCGGTAACCATCGACTCATCGACGGCGCCGCCGCCCTCCAGAACCTCACCATCGACAGGAATGCCATCACCGGGACGGACGCGCAGTCGGTCGCCGACCTGGACCGTTGCAATAGAAACTTCCTCGTCAATGCCGGCAGGGGACAGCCTGCGGGCCGTTTTGGGAGCGAGATTGAGCAGCGCCCGAATGGCGCCGCCGGTCTGCTCCCGCGCCCGCAGTTCCAACACCTGCCCGAGGAGAACGAGGACTGTGATGACGGCGGCGGCCTCGAAATAGACAGCCACTGTCCCGTCAGGACTTTGAAAGCCGGCCGGAAAGTTGCCCGGAGCAAAGGTTGCGAACAGGCTGTAAAGATAGGCCGCGCCCGTACCAAGCGCGATCAGGCTGAACATGTTCAGGCTGCGATTGAGGACGGATGCCCAGGCGCGCTGAAAGAACGGCCAGCCGGCCCACAGCACGACGGGCGTGGCCAGGATAAACTGAACCCACGTTGATGTCTGCGAGGACAGGAGGCGATGCAGTTCGATCCCGGGCACATGGGCGCCCATCTCCAGCACAACAACTGGCACTGACAGCGCCGTGCCCACCCAGAACCGGCGACTCATGTCCAGCAGTTCTGGGTTCGGCGCATCGTCAGCGGTGACCATGACGGGTTCCAGGGCCATGCCACAGATCGGACAACTGCCGGGTCCTACCTGCCGTACCTCCGGATGCATTGGGCACGTGTAGATCGTGCCCTGGGGCGGAGGGGGCAATGGTTCGGCCGTGGGATGCAGGTAATGCGCGGGGTCAGCGGCGAATTTCTGCTGGCATTTGGATGAGCAGAAGTGGAACAGGTGGCCGCTGTGATCGAAGCGATGCTTCGACGTGGCAGGATTGACCTGCATGCCGCACACGGGATCGGTTACGGTTTCCCCGTCCGAGATGGTTTTATCCGTATGATGATCGTGCCTGGCAGGGTGGGCATTCCGTGCCATCCCAGGATTAGTATTATGAGACTGGTGCTGATGACTATGTGCGTCGGCCATGGCGGGCTCCCCTCGCTTGTCGTCCGGTCACACTGAAAAGCCGTGACATCGCTCGGTGTCTATCCTATATACCCCTCGAGGGTATTGTATCAAGGAATGCCTGCCGTGCATCGTGCTACCAAGTCCGACGTCCTCAAGCGCCTCAAGCGGATCGAAGGTCAGGTTGGTGGCTTGCTGCGTATGGTCGAGGAAGACCGGTATTGCGTCGACGTGTTGACGCAGATCAATGCGGTGCGCGCCGCGCTGCACAAGGCTGAAGAGGTGATCCTGCGGGATCATGTATCTCACTGTGTTGCGGACGCCTTCGCTTCGGGTGAAGCCGGCGATCGGCGACATAAGATCGAGGAATTGATTGCGACGATCGGACGCATGACAAGGTAACAGCAATGCAGCGGGGCCCTGGAGGCAGACTACGACGATTGCTTTCAGGTGTGCTGGTCCTGAGCTTGGTTCTTGTGTCCGTCGCCCAGGTGAACGCGCTTATGCTGTCTGTCGGCAATGTCTATGCCGTGACGACGGCCGCGTCGGACAGATCCGATCATCACCACGCGACTTCCTCCACCGCCGCGCATGACCATGGAGATCATCCGTGTAAGGGTCATGAGCGTTCACATGGCGTTACTTGCTGTATGTCCGGTGGTTGCCCGGTTCTTGTGATCGCGTTGCCGACCGGAACGCGAGTTCCGCGGCCAATCACGCCGGACGTAGCCCGCAATCTGCGCATGGTAGCGGTGCAGCTCGATGGGATTGGCCGAGCGCCTGATTTGCCTCCTCCCCGACAATTCATCTGACTGTCGCCGCGCCGGCTTAGCAGCGTCGAGCGCCTTGTCCGGCTGGCACTCTAGGAACGACTGAATGACGGACAACGCGCACCAGCGCGGTCGCGCTGTCGTTTCCGAAGACGATGAAGCCAGTTCAATAGCCCAGGAGGCTAACATGACCAACACAATCCGCCTGACCGTCAGCACCATTGCCCTTTTCGCGGGACTCTCCGTTGCGAGCGCGCAGACACCGCCACCGGCAGACCCTCATCACCCAGCGGCGGCCGCGCCCGGTGCTGGTGCATCACCTGCGTCCGCCGGACCGATGGCTCCGACGCCGGGTCAAGCGCCCGGGCCGGGCATGAGCGGAATGATGGGACAGATGATGGGCGGTCACATGGATCAGATGATGTCCATGATGCGAATGATGCACGGGATGATGGACGCGCATCCCGACCAGATGGGTCGCATGGCGATGATGCCGATCGACCATATCGAAGGGCGCATTGCGTTCCTGAAGGCCGAGCTTGGCGTCACTGAAGCCCAACTTCCAATGTGGAATGCCTTCGCCGATGCCATGCGCACCGGCGCGACTGCCATGCGAGGGGCAATGGCACAGGCCATGCAGTCAACCGCGCAGGCAACGATGCCGGCCCGCATGGATGCCATGGTCACCATGATGGCGGCTCGACATGCTTCGTTGAAGGCGACCGCGACCGCCGGGAAGGCGCTGTATGGCGTCCTGACGGATGCGCAAAAGAGATTGGCTGACACCCTGATTATGTCGCCGATGGGGGGTATGTGATGGCGTCGGGTGACATTCATCATGAAAGGGTGGGGGAAGCTTCCCCCACTCCGTGGTGGAAGACCCGCAGCGGCTTGGTCCTCTGCGGATTTTTGCTGATCGCTGGCTTCTACCTGCTCACGCAACATACTGCGCACATCTTCGGGGTGTTGCCATTCCTGCTCCTGCTGGCCTGTCCGTTGATGCATCTGTTCATGCACCACGGGCACGGCGGACATGGAACCGTACAAAGTCCGCCTGACCGCGAGAAGGGGGGAAGCGCATGACACATGATACCACATCCGCCTACGGGCTGTGGACCTTGGTGGTCCTCAACTCGGTTGTGTTCATCATCTTCGCATTCAGCTTCGGCAGGCCCCGATCGCCGCGAGACTGGCGATCGTTCAGCGCCTTCAGCGCGTTCGTGGTGGCGCTGTTCGCGGAGATGTATGGATTTCCGCTGACGATCTATCTGCTGTCGGGGTGGTTACAAACGCGCTATCCGGGCACAGACCTGCTGTCGCACAATGCCGGGCACCTGTGGTCCACGACATTCGGACTGGAGGGAGACCCGCACTTCGGCGTCCTCCATATCCTCAGCACCGTCGTCATCATTGCCGGATTTTTCCTGCTCGGTGCCGCTTGGCGGGTGCTCTATGCCGCTCGGAAGGAGGGGCGTTTGGCAACGACAGGGCCATATCGTCACGTGCGGCATCCGCAGTATGTCGGTTTCATCGTTATCCTGTTCGGGTTTCTGTTGCAGTGGCCGACATTGCTGACGCTTCTGATGTTTCCTCTTTTGGTCGCGATGTATGTGCGTCTCGCACGTACCGAGGAGGTCGAGGTCAGGCGTGAGTTCGGACCAGCCTATGACGCCTACGCTGCCGTCACGCCTGCATGGGTCCCAGGCCTCGGCGCTTCGCGGAGCCCGGGTCGGCCTCTGGCGAATGGGCGATGACGACACCTCACCTGTCCCACGAGCAGCCGGATTGGCTGCTTGTGGTCAGGCGCTATCTGGTCTCGACCATCGCCGGTAACCTTGTGTGGGAGACGGCACAGATGCCGCTCTACACGTTGTGGCACACAGGCACCGTGCGCGAGATCGCGCAAGCGATCATTCACTGCACACTTGGCGACGTGGTGATCGCAATGGTTGCGTTGACCGCGGCGCTTGTCGTGGCAGGGTCTCCCGCGTGGCCAGTTGAGCGTGCTGGTCCGGTGATCGCAGTCCTGGTCATCGGAGGAGCCGGATATACCGTCTACAGTGAATATTTGAATACGGTTGTCCGAGGGGCTTGGGCCTACACGGAGTGGATGCCGACCGTGCCGTGGCTGGGCACCGGGCTATCGCCCCTGGCACAATGGTTGATCATTCCAGTCGTGACGTTGGTCTGGGCCGGGCGGCCGATGCACCGACAACCGCCGGAATGTCCGCACAAATGAAATGATAACGGGATCAACCCAATGCAGGACCGGAGCTATGCCTCGCTTTTGGTTCTCCGGCTCGCCGAGACGGCTTATGGATCGATACCACTATCAGAACTGAACGGGTCAATCGCACAGCCGCCGCCATTCACCAGGTCGGCCAACAATGACGGATCATCCAACCGGGCGATCGCTGTCCGAATCTCTTCAGTCAGTTCTTGTCTTGCCGCTGACACAATGATTTGTAGCCCAGCTCTCCAGCGATCCTTCGCAACCTCCGAGCTAGGCGCGGGCGTCTGCTTCAAAGCCATCATACCTTTCTGAAAAGTTATCCGTTTCTCGTCAATGAACTGCAAAACGGTTTCATTCAGAACTTGGATATGGCGCTCTTCATGATCGAGCATCTTGTGGCGGAAGCACTCGTTCGTCGCGACCGGCCTAGTAATATACAACATGCGAAGATTTGAGCCGAATCCGATTTTCACAATCTCGGGGGAATCGCACACAACGCCCCCACCCATTTCAATAATCCGATGCCTTATGTCATACGAACCCACAACATTGCTCACGGCAACCATGGCCCCATGCCGTACGGCAAGGACGTCAGGTGCATACTCCCGCCTGAGTTCCTGCGCGGGCACAACGATTTCGTTCAGGTCGATTGGCTTGATATAAAACACCTGCAGTGTCGATGGGGGCAAATCCGAGCATGCGCTTGAAGCACTGAGTGGACTGCTGGCTACCGAGATTATGGCCGTCGTCAGCACGATAGTGCGGATCACATTCAACAGCAGGATGATCATAACAGGTATCCTTGGCGCATCCAGCTCGACAGGTTCGCTGGAGTATCCGTGATGGGGGCCACTGTACCAGAGCCTCCTATACATGAACGTACGGTCAGTAAATTTTGGATTTTTCTTAGTGCCGGTGGGACGACTGGTGTCGTCCAACGTGAAGTTGCAGCAGGCAGTTTGCGTATCGGTCTGTCCCGGGCTGAAACCCCATCTGAGCACACTCCGCCTGGTCAAGCCGCATCAGCTCATCATGAGGCCGAACACATCCCACAATTCCAACCAACATTACCAAGCAGACGGCAATTTTTGGAGCGCTTCTCATGAATTCCTCCAGCATAGGGGCGACGTTGACCAGGTGACGGATTATTCTATTCCGTATATGCAATAGTCTATTTTACGGCGAAAGCACACGCGCCACCTCCTGGCACCACTCGGGAAAATCCTCCCGAGTGGCACACGAATCCTCAGAACTTCGCCTGTCCGGATTTGCCACCGGCGGTTTTCATCTGAAGCGTCATCTGTGCGCCTTTCGGCACGACCGTCGTCGCGGTGCCCGCCAAGGTATTGCCGGCCCCAGGCGCCAGTTGAACAACCTGCCGCGTCTGGCCTGTTCCGACCAGAATAGAGCCGGTATAGCCCGTTGTCGGTACCGGCTTGCCTGCCTCATCATACACATGGATCGTCAGGGTTCGGTCGGCCACGACCAGTTCAGCATGCACGCCAGCGACGTCCTCCATCTTTCCACCATTCGGGCCTTTCTCGGCATGGCCATGGCCCTGCGCCAGCGCGGGCGGCGCCAAGACCAGCAGCATCGCGGCCATCAGCATGAACTTCTTCATGAGCACTTGTTCCTTTGGTCTGATTGAAACTCGATCCGTGCCCCTATGGCACGGCCGTCGACGGTGCTGCGTCCGGGCCAATATCCCTGACCTGGGCCGTCCGGCGATTGAACCGGACATACAGCGCCGGCAATACCAACAGGGTCAGCAAGGTCGCGCTGATCAAACCGCCGATCACCACGGTCGCCAGTGGCTTCTGCACCTCGGCACCGGTTCCCGTAGCGATCGCCATCGGCACGAAACCCAGCGATGCGACAAGCGCGGTCATCGCGACGGGTCTCAGGCGCGTCATCGCGCCCTGGAAAACCGCGTCTCGCAGCGAAAGGCCGCCACCCTGGATCAGGTCACGAATGGCGCTGGTCATGACCAGACCGTTCAGAACAGCCACGCCCGAAAGTGCAATGAAACCAACCGCGGCGGACACCGAAAACGGCATGTCGCGTAACCACAGAGCAAGCAGTCCGCCGCTCAGTGCTAGCGGCACACCACTGAACACCACGAGTGCGTCGCGCACCGATCCCAACGCGGCATAAAGCAGAACCATGATCAGCAGGAAACAGGCGGGCACCACGACCGTAAGGCGTTGCCGAGCGGCTTCCAGGTTCTCGAACTGTCCGCCCCAGGTGATGTAGTATCCCGGCGGCAGCCTGACCTCCGCCGCGACCCTTGCCTGGGCCTCGGCGACCAACGAGCCGATATCGCGCCCACGGGTATTGGCCTGAACCACGACGCGACGCTTGCCATTCTCGCGGCTGATCTGGTTTGGTCCGTCCACTACTTTCAGGGTTGCGACCTGCCGCAGGGGCACCGTCGCCATGCCGCCTCCGGCGCCGGCCGAAGGTAGTGGAACCGGCAGGTTGCGTAACGCGTCGAGGTTGCCGCGGACCGCGTCGGGCAAACGGACAACGATGGCGAAACGGCGATCGCCCTCAAACACCTGACCCGCCTCGCGACCACCGACCGCGATGGCGATCACATCCTGCACCGCGCTGACACTCAGGCCGCGGCGGGCGATTTCGGCACGATCGACGGTGATTTCCAGGAACGGCAGCCCGATGGCCTGCTCGACCTTCACGTCGGCGGCACCTTCAATACTATTCAGGATCGTTGCGATACGCCCCGCGGCGGCAAGCATCGGACCATACTCATCGCCGAATATCTTGATGGCGACATCACCACGAACGCCGGCAAGCAATTCGTTGAAGCGCATCTGGATCGGCTGCGTGAACTCCAGCGCGTTGCCCGGCAGGGTGCTCACCGCCGCCTCGATCCGGCGCACCAGGTCTTCCTTCGGCAAGCTGGGGTCCGGCCACTCGGCGCGGGGTTTCAGGATGATGAAGGTGTCGGAGGCGCCGGGCGGCATAGGGTCGCTGGCCACTTCGGCGGTGCCCGTCTTTGAGAAGATGAACGCCACCTCGGGGATACCGGAGATCTTCTTTTCCACCCTGGCCTGCATCGCCTGCGATTGCGCGAGAGAGGTGCTGGGAATACGCAGCGCGTGCATAGCCAGATTATGCTCGTCCAGCGTTGGGATGAATTCCTGACCAAGGCGTCCGAACAGGCCCAGCGAGCCCAGGAACAGGCCGGCGCCCAGCACGATCATCGGCACGGGCCGGCGCAGGGTCGCCGACAGCATGGGGCCGTAGCCGCGCTTGATCACCCGGACCAGCCAGACCTCGTGCTCGTTGACCCGGTGGGTGATCGCGATCGCGATCAACGCCGGCACCAGCGTTAGCGACAACACGAACGCCGCGGCCAGCGCGGTCATGACCGTCAGGGCCATGGGTGCGAACATCTTGCCCTCGACACCCGTGAAGGTGAGCAGGGGCGCGTAGACGAGGATGATGATGGCTTGCCCGTACAGCGACGGACGAACCATTTCCTTAGCGGAGTCCGCGACCGTATTCAGTCGTTCGCTCTGCGTCAGTACGCGGTCGAGTTCATGCTGTCGCTCCGCCAAACGACGCAGGCTGTTCTCGGCGATGATCACCGCGCCATCCACGATCAGCCCGAAATCGAGCGCGCCCAGGCTCATGAGATTGGCGCTCATGCCGCCGCGCAACATGCCGGCGGCCGTCAGCAGCATCGTCACCGGTATGACAACGGCCGTGATCAGCGCGGCACGGATGTTACCGAGCAGCAGGAACAGGACAGCGATTACCAGTAGCGCGCCTTCAGCCAAGTTTTTCGCGACCGTCTTGATCGTCGCGTCCACCAGCAGGCCGCGGTCCAGCACCACTTTCGCCTCGATCCCGGGCGGCAGTGTGCGGTTGATCTCGGCAAGCCGCGCTTCCACGGCCGCGGCGACGGTACGGCTATTGCCGCGGATCAACATCAGGGCGGTGCCAACCACCACTTCCTGGCCATTCTCGCTGGCACTTCCCATCCGTGGCGCGCGCCCGGTTTCGACCCGAGCGACATCGCGCAACAGGATCGGCACGCCTTCGCGTGTCGTCACCACGATCTGCGCCATCTCGGCGATGGTGGCGATCCGCCCGGGTGAGCGTACGACAAGCGCCTCACCGCCTCGGTCGACATATCCGGCGCCAAGGCTGGTGTTATTTTGCTCCAAGGCCTCGGCGATGTGGCGGAACGTGAGACCCAGCGCGGTCAGCCGCATGGGATCGGGCTGCACCACAAACTGCTTTTCGTAGCCGCCAATGGAATCGACACCGGCCAGGCCGAGTGTTGTTCGTAATTGCGGCCGAATGATCCAATCCTGAACCGTTCGCAGATAGGTCGCGCGCTGCATCTCGTCAGTCAGGCGCTCACCTTCCGGGGTCAGGTAAGCACCATCGGACTGCCAGCCCGGCGCGCCGTCCCGAACGGGCGCATCCGGCGCTCGTTTCGCGAAGTGGACAGTCCACATCGTCACCTCGCCCAGACCACTGGATGTCGGCCCCAGTCTTGGGTCCGCGCCCGGCGGCATGGCCTCCCGCGCCTCGATCAACCGCTCCAGCACCTGCTGGCGCGCGAAATAGATGTCGGTCGCCTCGGTGAACACAGCCGTGACTTGGCTGAATCCGTTCCGCGATATCGAGCGCGTGCTTTCCAGCCCCGGAATACCCGCCAGGGCGGTTTCGATGGGCAGGGTGACCTGCTTCTCGATCTCATACGGGGACAGGGACGGTGCGACCGTGTTGATCTGCGCCTGATTGTTGGTGATGTCCGGCACCGCGTCGATGGGCAGGCGCATGAGCGACCAGCCGCCGACGATTGATCCAATCACCACGAAGAGCACGACAGCCCAGCGCTGCTGAACCGAAAAATCGAGGATGCGTCCGATCATGTCCGATCCTCCCGTCAGTGCGCGTGCGTGGCTTCGGACTTGCCGAGTTCGGCGCGCAAGGCAAAGGCATTGCCGACGACAATTTCCGTGCCCGGGTCCAGGCCGAAGATCACCTCGACGGCACCTGAATCCTCACGCCCTATCGCCACCTCCCGCTTCTCGAACCCCTCCGGCGTACGCACGAACACTACCTTCTCGCCCTCGATTTCCTGGATGGCGTCACGCGGTATCAGGATGTCCACCGGTTGCTCATCGGTCGCGAGCTGGGCGGTGACGAACGCGCCAGGCCGCCATAGTCCGTCCGGGTTCGCGATCTCGGCCACGGCCCTGGCCGAACGGGTCTCGGCATCGAGGATGGGATTGAGGAACATGACCCTGCCTTCCCCTTGCGCCGTTCCTTCTCCCGTAATCGTGACTTTTTGCCCTTCGCGCGTTGCTGGCAGGTCGCGCGGTGGGATGGCCATTTCGACCCAAACCGTGGAGAGATCGGCAACCGAGAACAGTTCGGCGTCAGCCGCCACCGCGGCACCCAGCACGGCCGAACGGGCGACAAGGCGGCCGGTGATGGGCGCACGCAGTTCCAGCCGGCGCAGGGCGGCGGCCGGTTGCCGCGGAAGGTCGACTATTTCGTTGTCTGAAAGGCCAAGCGATGAGAGGCGCTGGCGAGCGAGGTCAAGACGGACGGTCGCTTCTTCGTCCGCGGCGCGCGCTTGCAGGAAATCCTGTTCCGCCGAAACCCGCTGTTTCCAAAGCCGAGCCTCCCGCGTCAGGGTCAGCCCGGTCAGATTCGCCGCCCGGCTGGCCGTGAGAAACTCCCCCTTGGCGTCGGCGATCTCGCGGCTTTCGATCACTGCTACCACATCGCCCGCGACGACCTGCTCGCCCAACCGCTTCCGCACCTCGGCGATCGTTCCGGCAACCCGCGCGGTGACGCGGGCGAGGCGATCGGCATTCGCGGACAGCACGCCCGGCACGACCACGCGGCTGACCAGGATGCCAGCCGCGGCCGGAGCCACCTGTATGCCGGCCGCGTCAATCTGTTCGGCCGTCATCACGATCTTGCCTTCCTCGGCGTGCGACTCGGCTCCGTGCCCTTGATGGCCATGAGCGTCGACCTTGGGGGGTGACGGGCGCGCAACGGCGTCCATGGACACCGACAATCCCGCAAGATGGCGAAGTTCCCGTGGTATCGATGGCACGATTGCCGCCAGACCAATCCCCGCGAGTACGGCAGCCGCCGCCAAGACGATCCGGGTCATCATCGTGCTCCTGCCATGGCTGTGGGGGCTGGTTCCTGGCCACGCAGGCGCGCGACCTCGGTTCGGCTGACATGGAACTCACGCAACGTCTCATTGAGTTGGGCCCGCGTGTCCGACAGGGCGCGCTGGGCTTCGATCAACTCAAGGAAGGTGAACTTTCCCTCGGCATAGCCGGTCGCCGCGTAGCGGGCGGCCTGTTCGGCGGCTGGCAGGGCATCGCGGCGCAAGGTCCTTACCGCGCGCCAGGCCTGCTCCATCTGCCTCTCCGCCGCGATCAGCGATGCGACCATCGTCAGCCGTCCACGTTCGGCCTCCGCTTCGGCACGGGTCAGTTCCGCCGCGGCCTTGGCGATGCCACCTTGGTTGCGATCGCTGAACGGCAGCGGGATCGACGCCCCGGCGACGAACGCGGTCTCTCCACTTTCCTGGAAGCGGCGCACATAGCCCTGGACCGTGATATCGGGCACCGCATTCGCCCGCTGTAACCCGAGATCCGCTCGGCGTTGCGCGATGACGGCATCGAGCCGCGTCAGGTCGGGGTTCGACCGCATCCTTTCCAGCGGGTCCGCCGGCGTCGGCGGAGGGGGTGCCGCACCGACGTCGTCAAACCAAGTTTGCCGTGGCGTGATTTCCACGCGCGATACACCGATCGCGGCCGCGAGGTTTCGCAGCGCGGCCTCGGCCTCACGGCGTGCCTTCTCGGCGGCGAGTTCCGCTGTCGAGCGGCCGACTTCCGCTCGACGCGCTTGCAACAGGGCCTCCTTTCCGGCATCGACCCGCGCGCGTGTAGTGCGGAGATTCTCCGCCGCGATACGCACTCGCCCTTGCTCGATTTCCAGCATGCGCGAGGACACCGTTGCCTCAACGAGGGCGGTGATAACTTCGCGTGCGAGGTCCAGCTTTGCCGCCTCGAATTCCAGCGCCGCGACCCCCTCACTACGGCCCGCTAGCCCGACCCGGGCAGTTCGCTTGCCGCCCAGTTCAACCCTTTGCGAAATGCCCAGGGTTGCTTCGCTTTGGGTTGTGCCGCGGTACACACCGCGACCGCCGATCCCGCCGAAATTCTCGACAACGAAGGAAGCTTCAGGATTCGGACGCAGCCCGGCCTGCAACCCGTCGCCGCGGACGGCCTGCATGGACGCATTGGCGCCCCGCAACACGGGGGAAAGGTCCAGCGCGGCCGTGACCGCCTGAGATGGGGACGTGATGACGAATATGCCTGCCGGACTACGGGCGTCCTGGGCATGAGACGCCGCCGGGATCGCGGTCAGGCAGACCGCCATCGATAGAACATATGATCGCATTGGGCACACCGAGGACATTCAGACGGCGACTAGAGCGAGTCACATCCCGTAGGGACGTGTCACTCCGGCCATGGAGCAGGCCAGTCGTCAGTCAGGTGCGTGGTGGTTCATCCGATCGAACCAGCCCGGCGGGCAGCGCGGGTGGTTCATGGGCGGCATGGAACGCGAGCGGCGCCAGTCGTGCGCCTATTTCCGCGGCGATGCTCGTGGGGAGTGCGAAATGGCCACATGCGCATTGTGTACACGCATGGACGAGGATCGCGTCTGGCGCAGCAGGAGCGCCATCGTCCGCAGGTTGGGTCGAGACCGTGCTCGCGGATACGGGCTGAACGTCCCACAGGCAACCGTGCGCGGGGACGAGAGCGACGACGAGCATGGCCACGGCTACCATGCTGGAAAGCCAAACGCGGCAAGCTTTCAGCCAGGATGGGTTCTGCGGCGCGATCATCGCGGTCCTGATAACCGACTGGACCGTGCGTGTCACGCAAAACTGAACAACAAGCCTAACACTGGCGTGGTTGCTCGACATCGCCGTGACCCGGCCTACCCAACAATGATGGGCAACCCGAGTGGTACGATCAAATGCTGTACAACGACGTGACAGCCTGTCGGACTTGGAATTGAAAACACACGATGACGGGTCGCGCGCGGCGACGGCGGCCTTTGACCATCGCGCACGCCGGGAGCACGGCGCGGCTGGTGTCGAATTGGCGTCAAAGCTGAATACACCCATCTCCACTACGACGCGAAGCCCGCCGAGTGTCTTTGCGGAACTCACTTGCCAGAGATATGGCGACATCCTTCGGTCGGACAGTCCGTGGCCGTAAGTTCGGCAGGTTCGGCGTATTGATCAGCGCGTTGGGTCACACGTGCGGGTCTCTGCGCTGGTGGCTTGCCCATGATTCGGGTCTGCGCAATGGCCGTGCGCGGCATCGGCCAGCACCTCAATCACCCGGCATTCGGCGATGCACGCGTTGGTGCAGGTGGTCATGCGGGCAAGCTCGGTTTCCAAAGACCGCAACCGCGCCAGCCTTTCGCGCACTGACGCCAAGTGCCGGCGGGCGATCGCGTCCGCGCCCTCGCAGGGCGAGTCCGGAGCGGCGTCGGCCAGCATCAGGAGCTCGCGGATATTCTCCATTGGAAAGCCCAGTTCGCGCGCGTGCCGGATGAAGCCGAGCCGATCGAGGTGCGCGCGCATGTACACTCGATGCCCCCCTTCGCTGCGGCCGGGTTGCGGCAGCAGGCCTTCGGTTTCGTAGAAGCGGATGGTCGTGGCCTTCACCCCAGTGGCGCGGGCGAGGTCGCCGATGGAAAGGCGCGCCATCACGTTGCGCCTTTGCCCTGTCGGGGCAGGAACCGCGCAAAGGCGGCCAGCGCCTTTTCACTAACGTGACGCTCAAGACCCTCCGAGTCCTGCTCCGCGGTCTCCGCATCGAGGCCGACCGCGATGAGGAAGCGGCCGAGGAGTTCGTGGTGCGCTGTCGCCGCCGTCACGATCGTCCGGCCGGCAGGGGTCAGGCACCGTCCGCGAGAGGGCTTCGTCTCCACCAGTCCGTCGCGTTGAAGCCGGGTGATGGTGGCCGCCGCCGTGGCCTGGGAGACGCCCATGCGGCGGGTGAGATCCGCGCCGCGGGCCTCACCTTCCTCGCGCAACATGTCAGCGATGGGTTCGACATAATCCTCGGCGACAATGTTACGAAACGCGTCGCGCCGCCGGACAAAACTGGCGGCTTGGTCATCAGCAGGGGGCAATGGTCGCACGGCGGCTGGGCGTTGCATGGGACAGGTTAAGCTCCGGCGAGAGGTTCTTAAGGAAACTCTGAAAAAGTCCTATGCGACGCGGGGCCGAGTATGATTCGGAGCATCACGGAGGACCCTTCGGATGCAGCGCAGTTTTGCCGAGTATGACGGTTTCCGGAAGCAGCGGAAAGTCACCCGCCGTGAAGCGTTTCTGGCCGAGATGGATCGCGTGGTCCCTTGGTCTCGGCTCGAAGCCCTGATCGAACCGCACTACCCGGTCGCCGGAAATGGGCAGAAGCCCTACCCGCTGAGCACGATGCTGCGGATCCACTTCCTCCAGCACTGGTATGGCTACTCGGACCCCGGGATGGAGGAAGCGCTGCACGACATCCCGGTGGTGAGGCGCTTCGCCGGTCTCGACGCCGGCATCAGCCGGATGTCGGACGAGACGACGATCCTGAACTTTCGTCATCTGCTGGAAGCGCGCCAACTGGCCCAGAGCCTGTCTCAGGAGGTTGTCGCGATGCTGACCGAGCGCGGCCTGATCCTGCGCGAGGGCACGATCGTGGATGCCACCCTGATCGCCGAACCGCCCTCGACGAAGAACGCGGCTCGCCAGCGGGACCCGGAGATGACGTCGAGCAAGAAGGCCAACCAGTGGCATTTCGGGATGAAGGCGCATATCGGCGTCGATACCGCGCATGGCTCGGTGCACACGCTGGAGGTCACGACCGGCAAGGTTTCGGACTACAGCATGGCGGAGACGCTGCTGCATGGCGAGGGGGTCACGGCGCACGGTGATCGTGGTTACGCCGACAAGACGCGTGAGCCTGATCGCCGGCGCGGGGAGGACAAACCCGGCCCGCGCTGGCTCGTGCCGTTCAAGCGCAAGAATGGCTGCGACACGACGCTGGAGGAGAAGCGGCTGAACCGGATCATGGCGGCGCTGCGGCGTGTTTTCGGCGGTGGAGCATCCGTTCCGGGTGCTCAAGCGCCAGTCCAGCTATACGAAGGTGCGGTATCGCGGGTTGTTCAAGAACGAACAGCAACTGTTCAGCCAGCTTGCCCTGGTGGATTTGTACCTCGCGCGGTGCTTGATCGACCCGGTCGGCTGAGCACCAGGGGAGGAGTCTGTCCACAGAAGAAGAAAAGCGAACCGCAAAGCACTGAAGAGCCGATCATCATGGCGACATGCCGTGCCCAGACCGCCCCGCCACGGCCTCAGCCGCAAGTGATCCGAGCCGTAAACTGATCGACGCAGGAAATCCGGTCTGTTCAGAGGTTCCTTAATAGCGTCACTGGCACAATTTGGCCTGCACTGAATTTCAATGCTCAGGCGTAAACCTTCATCATGATCGGGAACCGCGCCGGCCCGTCCTGCACATCGGAGAGGCGTCTCAGCCGCCGCCGCGACGGCATCAGCACCGGCCCGTTATCAAGGCCGAGGAGTGCCCAGAGCAGCAGCATCATTCCCCGATCGTGCATGGCAACAGGGCCATCCAGGAGGACCGCGACCAAGATCCCGTGCAGTGGCGCTTCCATGAGATTGATCCGAGCCCCTAGTTGGGGGTACGGGCGACCGACCAAACCCGCCCAAAGGCGCTGAGTTGCCAGAGGGCTTAAACGCATTGCGACTGAATCGACAACGCCGGCGATCTGCCGCTGGTTGGCCGACCGGCCCCGGGGCGTCTGGGGCCTCGATGTGCCGGAGATCCCGGTTGGCTACCCCGGCAAGCAAGAGCCCGGCACGAACTCGGACACGTATCACGTGATCGCCATCAGGGGCGGGACCGCATCACCTCTCCATGGGCATGCAATCAAGATCGCCGCCCTGAGCACCGTCGTCACAAAAATAGCTTGAACCTCTAGTTACTAGAAGTTTTATACTTAAGCCGGACGAATTTCAGGTGGGCATCATGGGCGCCGAAACGAAACTGACCTGGCGGGTGGGGGGCATGGATTGCGCCTCATGCGTTGCCAAGGTGACGAAGGCGGTCGGATGTCTGCCGGGCGTGTCGGCAGTCGAGGTCAATCTGATCGCCGAGCGGCTCACGCTGCAGCTCGATACCGGCTCCGGCCGACCGGAGGCGATCGAGTCGCAGATCGCGGCGTTGGGCTACACCACGAAGCGCTTAGGCGATGGCGGACCCAGCGCCTTGGCCGAGCACCGGTTCGATCCCGACCGCAGCCATGACATCGCCCCGAAGTCCCAGGGCCCCAGCCATACCGACCACGAAGACCCTGCCGATGCGGCGAAAGCCTGGTGGGCGACCGGCAAGGCGAAGCTCGTTTGGATTCTCGGTACTCTGGTGTTGGGTGCCTATGCGCTGTCCCTTGTGCTGCCCGAGCGGCTGACCTATCCGCTTTTTCTCGTAGCCACCGCGATCGCGCTTGTACCCTTTGGGCGGCGGGCCATCGCACTCGCCCTTGTCGGCAGCCCGTACAGCATCGAGACCCTGATGTGTACGGCGGCGATCGGCGCCGCGGTCATCGGCGCGGCCGAGGAGGCGGCTGTTGTTGTCCTGCTCTTCGCGATCGGTGAAATGCTGGAGAGCGTGGCTGCTGGCCGGGCGCGCGACGGCATCCGGGCGCTGGTGCAACTCATGCCTCGCGTTGCGCTGCGGCTGCGCGCCGATGGCACGACCGAGCAGGTGGGCCCCGAGCGCCTCGCGGTCGGTG
>CAYZKM010000020.1:0-23480 GCA_964478525.1 uncultured Bifidobacterium sp. | reverse complement strand
CCGGCTGTACCCGGCGATCCGCCCGGGCGCGCGGTATTACCAGTCGCTGCGGCTGCTCGATCAGGTGAAGCGGCAGGACCCGTCGATCTTCACCAAGTCCGGCCTGATGGTGGGCCTGGGCGAAGCGCGGGGCGAGATCATGCAGGTGATGGACGACCTGCGCATCGCCGATGTCGATTTCCTGACCATCGGGCAGTATCTGCAGCCGTCGGTGAAGCACGCGGCGGTCGAGGCATTCGTCACCCCCGACGAATTCGCCGATCTTGCCGCGACGGCCCGTGCCAAGGGGTTCCTGCTGGTCTCGGCCACGCCGCTGACCAGAAGCTCCTACCACGCGGATTCCGATTTCG
This sequence comes from uncultured Bifidobacterium sp., assembly GCA_964478525.1. Taxonomy (GTDB): domain Bacteria; phylum Pseudomonadota; class Alphaproteobacteria; order Acetobacterales; family Acetobacteraceae; genus Rhodopila. Next base: position 23,130 of record CAYZKM010000020.1, on the reverse strand, counting down.
CCGCGCTGCGGGCGGCGCGGACGGAAAAGCAGGCGCGGGCGTAGGCATCGGGCGCAAGGGACGCTAAACCGCCGTCGCGACATCCCGTTCCAGCAAGGCCGCCTTCATCGCATGCCCACCCACGCCGAGCGTCAGATCGTGCCTTTCCGGCCGGACCAGTTGTTCGATCTCGTGGCGGATGTCGGGCAATACCCGCGCTTCCTGCCCTGGTGCGTGGGCGCGCGCGTCCGCTCGCGGACCGAGACGGAACTGCTCGCGGACCTGACCATCGGCTTCGGCCCGTTTCGCGAGAGCTTCACCAGCCGCGTGGCGCTGGACCGGCCGCACTCGGTCAAGGTCCGCTATGAAAACGGGCCATTCCGGTATCTGAACAACCAATGGACGTTCAAGCCGCACCCGCAGGGCACCGAGGTCCATTTCCTGGTCGATTTCGAGTTCCGCAGCCGAATCCTGCAGGCCGCGATCGGGGTGGTGTTCAACGAGGCGGTGCGTCGCATGGTCGGCGCCTTCCGTACCCGCGCGCACGCGATCTACGGTGCCCCGACCATGATCACCAACCCGCCGCGCTGACCGCTTTCGCCCGGGCCGCGCGGCCGGTGTCGGATACCCGGTTCGCCAGGCCATTCCGCCGCAGGGGTTCCAGCTTGTCAGGCCGGCCCGGGTGCAGTTACCGTCGGCAAACGATGCCCGGGCAGGCCAGGCATCAGGAAACGTCGAAGCAGGTGACTGCGGACATGACGAACACACCCATCACGGTCGGCTTCATCGGGCTCGGCGCAATGGGCGGCCCGATGGCCCGGAATGTCCTCTCGGGCGGCTTCCGCCTGATCGTCAATGACATCAGGCACGAGGCGGCATCCGCGCATCTGGCGCAGGGTGCAATCTGGGCGGACACGCCACGAGAGGTCGCGGCACAATCCGATGTCGTCCTGACATGCCTTCCGTCGGTGGACGCGGTCGGGCAAGTTGCGACGGGGCCGGATGGCGTCCTGTCCGGGCTTGCCGAGGGACATCCGCATTTCGAGATGTCCACGAACTCACCGAAGGCGGTCGCACGATTGCATGCTGCGTATCTTGAGAAAGGCGTGCATTTTCTCGATGCACCCGTCACCGGCGGCGCAATAGGGGCGCAGAAGGGTAGACTCACCATTTTCGTGGGTGGCGACAAGCCATCGTTTGACCGGTTCGGATCGGTCCTGAAAACCATCGGCGATCGGCTGATCCATGTCGGGCCGAGCGGAACCGGCATCGTCACCAAGCTGGTGAACAACTGCGCCGGCCAGACCCTGAACCTGGTCCTGGCGGAAATCTTCGCGCTCGGCCTGAAGGCGGGGGCAGCACCCCTGCCATTGTGGGAGGCACTCCGGTCAGGGGCATCGGGCCGGCGGCGCACCTTCGACGTGATGATCGATGAGTTCCTGCCGGCGCGCTATGCGCCTCCGAACGCAACCCTTTCGATATATCACAAGGACATGATGCTTGCCACGGAACTGGCGCGTGACCTGAATGTTCCGATGCGCTTCGCCAACCTGGCACTCGGCGAATACACCGAGGCGATGGCCCGGAACCTGGCCGACAAGGACGGCCGGATCGCCATGACGCTGGCGCTGGAACGGGTCGGCGTGACCGTGGCGGAGGACCCCGAGGCAATCGAGGAGATCCTGCGGCGCGATCCGCCGGCAGCGAGCGATTCGAAGCGCGGGGCTGAACGAACGCCGTGATGATTGTCCGGCCTGCGGGGCGCGACGGCCGGTTCCCCGACTGGGCCGGCGGCGCGGGTGCGCAAGGCTGAGCCAGCGCGCGCCGGCTTTCTTGATCCTGCAGAATGCCCAACCCGTCGCACCATCGCCTCGGGCGGGTACTGTCAGACCGCCGCCCCGGGCTGACAGACCGCCCCGGTCCTGCTTTTCTGCGCACCGTCCCGCCGAAGGAACCGCTCGCCATGGTGTACGCCCCCGTCCGCCCCGCCGCCTCGCTGCCGCCGGTCCGCGTCAATCTGTATTCCGACACGCAGACCCGCCCGTCAGCCGCCATGAAGGCGGCGATGATCGAAGCCGAGGTCGGCGACGAACAGCACGGCGACGACCCCACCATCCATGCGCTGTGCGACCGGATGGCCGCGCTGCTGGGCAAGGAGGCGGCGGTGTTCCTGCCGTCCGGGACGATGTGCAACCAGATCGCCATCGTGACCCATTGCCGGCCGGGCGACGAGATCCTGGCGCACGAGAGCAGCCACATCGTCGCCAATGAAGGCGGCGGCCCGGGGTCGCTGGCGCACGCGACGGTGCTGGGCCTGCGTGGCGCGCGCGGGCAGTTCGATCCCGACACGGTGCGCGCCGCGATGCGGGAGAAGCGGCGCAACAGCCCGCCGCAGACGCTGCTGGAAGTCGAGCAGACCGCCAACGCCGGCGGTGGCTCGGTCTGGCCGCTGGACCGGCTGAACGCGGTGCTCGACACCGCCCACGAACTCGGCCTGGCCACGCACATGGACGGCGCCCGGCTGATGAACGCCGCCGTCGCCGCGGGCGTGCCGGCGCGGGACATGGCGGCGAACTGCGACTCCGTCTGGCTCGACTTCACCAAGGGGCTTGGCGCGCCGCTGGGCGCGGTGCTGTGCGGCAGCGCGGCGTTCATCGACCGGGCCTGGCTGTGGAAGCAGCGCCTCGGCGGGTCGATGCGCCAGGGCGGAATTTGCGCCGCCGCCTGTCTGTATGCGCTGGACCACAATATCGACCGCCTGGCCGAGGACCACGCCAACGCCAAGGCGCTGGCCGCCGGCCTGGCAGGGATCGAAGGCCTGACGGTCGAGGAGCCGGAGACCAACCTGGTGTTCTTCGACACCCGCGCCACCGGCATGACCGCGGACGAACTGGCCGACAAGGTGCGGTTGCATGGGCTGATGGTCTCGACGGTGGGCAAATATCGGGTGCGCGCCTGCACCCACCTGGATGCCTCCCGCGCCGACATCGGCACGGCGCTGGAGATCATGCGCGCGGCCGTCGCATGACCGCGCCGATCTGAAGCGGCCTGGCACGCCCGGCGTTCACCCTTCCTTTACCTGCCAGGCGCATCCTGTCGGCATCCAGACCCGAACCGGGAGCCGCAAGATGCGCCTGTTGCCTGTCGTCCTCGCCGCGCTTCTGGGCGTGGTCCCGCCAGCCCTGCAAACCGCCTGGGCGCAACAGGACCCGCCGCAGGAAAGCCAGCCGAAGCCCCGCACGCGGATGACCTGGCAACAGCGCTTCGACAAGGCGAACACCACCGGCGACGGGAAGTTGACGCTGGAGCAGGCGAAGGCCGGCTATCCCACGATCGCCCGCAATTTCGCCCGGATCGACCTGGACGGGCGCGGCTTCGTGACACGCGACGACGTCAAGGCCTGGCACAAATCGGTGCGCGAGGCGCGGAACCGGATGCGCAACGCTGACGACGATCCGCTGCGCCCGCGCACCGCCTATCAGCGCACCTTCCTCGATCCCCGGGCGGTGCCCACGGCGATCATCGGTCCGCAGCGCCCGGGCGGGCCACAGCCCGTCCCCGCCGATCCGGCGCCGGACAATGCCGAGACGGCGGACCCGGCGGACGAAGGCCGGTAGCCGTCAGTCCAGCGGCACGACCTTGCCGCCGCGCAGCGTCACGCGGCGGTCCATCCGCGCGGCGAGGTCAGGGTTATGGGTCGCGATCAGTGCCGCCACCCCCCGCCCGCGGACGATGGCGAGCAGCGCGGCGAACACCGTCTCGGCCGTGTCCATGTCCAGGTTTCCCGTCGGCTCGTCTGCCAGCAGCACCCCGGGCCTGTTGGCCAGCGACCGGGCGATGGCGACGCGCTGTTGTTCGCCACCCGACAGCTTGCCGGGCAGATGCCCCGCGCGCGCCCCCAGGCCCAGCGATACCAGCAGTTCCATGCCAGCGGCCTCGGCTGCCTTGCGGGGGCGTCCGGCGATCATCTGCGGCAGGACCACGTTCTCCAGCGCGGTGAACTCGCCCAGCAGGTGGTGGAACTGATAGACGAAGCCGATCCGGTCGCGCCGCATCGCCGTGCGCGCCGCATCCGCCAGCGTGGCGGCATCCGCCCCGCCGACCAGCACCGCGCCCTTGTCGGGCTTGTCCAGCAGCCCCGCCACGTGCAGCAGCGTCGATTTCCCGGCACCCGAGGGGGCAACCAGGGCGACGATCTCCCCGGCCCGCAGCGTCAGCTCGGCGCCCACCAGGATCGGCAACTCTCCCGCCGCGCCGCGATAGATGCGGTCGATCCCGCGCAGCACCAGCGGATCACTCATGGCGCAGCGCCTCCACCGGATCGGAGCGCGCCGCCCGCCAGGACGGGTACAGCGTGGCCAGCAGCGACAGGACCAGCCCCAGCGCCACCACGCGCACAACGTCGATCCAGTCCACCTTGTCGGGCAGCGTCGTCAGCATGAACACCGAGGAATCGAAGACCCGCCCGCCGGTCATGTCCTCGATGAAGTGCTGGATCGCGACGATGTTGCGGCACACCAGCACGCCGATCACCGTGCCGATCAGCGTCCCGGACACGCCGACGAACGCGCCGCACATCAGGAAGATGCGCAGGATGGCGCCCGAACTCGCCCCGATCGTGCGCAGCACGGCGATGTCGCCGCGCTTGTCCTTCACCAGCATGATCAGCGACGAGATCACGTTGAACGCGGCGACCAGGACGATCATGCCCAGAACGATGAACATCGTGTCCTTCTGCACCTGCAGCACCGCGACGATGCCGTCATTGGCATGGCGCCAGTCGCGGGCGAAGACCTGCCGCCCGCGCAGCAGCTCGGTCAGCGACGGGCCCAGCGTGGCGACGGCGCGCGGGTCGTCCATGCGGATCTCGATCGCGGTCACGCCGTCGGGCTTCTGGAAGAACACCTGTGCTGCCGGCAACGGCAGGAACACGACCGAGGAATTGTATTCCTGCAGGCCCGCGTCGAACACCGCCACCACCTTGTAGGCGCGCACCCGCGGGATGGTGCCGAACGCGGTTGCCGCCCCCTGCGGCGACAGGATCGTCAGTGAATCGCCGATCCGCAATCGGAACGACCGGGCCAGCGCGCTGCCCACCACGATGGCGTCGTCGCCGGTGAACCCATCCAGGCTGCCGGCGACGATGTGCTCGCTGATCGGCGTCAGCGCCCGCAGATCCGCCAGGCTGATACCGCGCACCAGCCCACCCCGCGCACCCCCGGCATCCGTGCTCAGCATTGCCTGCCCATCCAGCAGCGGCACGACGGACGCAACGCCTGCCATCGCACGCAGCCTGCCCGACAGGTCCTGGTAGTTGTCGATCTTCTGGCCCGAGAACGCCTCGATCGTCACATGCCCGTTCACGCCCAGGATGCGGGAGACGAGCTCGCTCTGGAACCCGCTCATGACCGATGTCACGACAATCAGCGTGGCAACACCCAGGGCGATCCCCACCAGCGAGAAGATGGCGATGATCGAGACGAACCGCTCTCCCTTGCGGGCGCGCAGGTACCGCCCCGCCACCATCCGTTCGAACGGTCCGAACATGGGACGCTAGCCGATCTTCGCCAGCGCCTCGTCGGGCGTCACCTCGATGCGGACGCCGGTGGCGCGCCGCTTCAGCTCCACCTTGCCCGCCGCCGCGCCGCGCGGTCCGACGATGATCTGCCAGGGATGGCCCATCAGGTCGGCATCGTTGAACTTCACGCCGGCCCGGTCGGCACGGTCGTCATACAGCGCATCGCCGGCCAGGCGGGCATACAGGCTGTCGCACAGCGCGTCGCAGGTGGCGTCGCCGGTCTTCAGGTTCAGGATCGCCGCCTTGAACGGGGCAATGCCATCGGGCCAGATGATACCGGCATCGTCGTGGCTCGCCTCGATGATCGCACCGACCAGGCGCGACACGCCGATACCGTAGCTGCCCATTTCCGGATGCACCGCCGCCCCGTCGGGCCCGGTGACGGTGACGTTCATCGCCTTGGTATATCTGGTCCCGAAATAGAAGATGTGCCCCACCTCGATCCCCCGCCCCTCGCGCTGGCGGGCGGCGGGCACGCCGGCCCATCTGGCGGTGTCATGCTTCTCGTCGGTCGCGGCGTAATAGGATGTCATGGTCGAGAAGAAGCGCTCCATGTCCTCGGCCCGGTCGTAGTCGAAGCTGGAGGCGAGCCAGTCGATGCTCTCGAAGTCGCCGTCATAGTAGACCTGGCTTTCGCCGGTCGGGGCCAGGATGATGAATTCGTGGCTCAGGTCGCCGCCGATGGGGCCGGTATCGGCGACCATCGGGATCGCCTTCAGCCCCATGCGCTGGAAGGTGCGCATATAGGCCAGCATCATCTTGCGATAGGCGAGCACCGCGCCGACATGGTCGAGGTCGAAGGAATAGCCATCCTTCATCAGGAATTCGCGTCCACGCATCACGCCGAAGCGGGGGCGGACCTCGTCGCGGAACTTCCATTGAATATGATACAAATTCTTCGGCAGGTCGCGATAACTTTTCACGGCCTGGCGGAAAATGTCGGTAATCATCTCCTCGTTCGTCGGACCGAACAGCATATCCCTGTCATGACGGTCGGTGATGCGCAGCATTTCCTTGCCATAGTCGTCGTAGCGCCCACTTTCCTTCCACAGCTCCGCCGACTGGATGGTCGGCATCAGCAATTCCTGCGCCCCGGCCGCGTCCTGCTCCTCGCGCACGATCCGCTCGATGTTGCGCAGCACCCGCAGCCCCAGCGGCAGCCAGGCATAGATGCCCGCCGAGGTCTGCCGCACCATCCCCGCGCGCAGCATCAGACGATGCGAGGCGATCTGCGCCTCGGCGGGTGTTTCCTTGATCGTCGGGATGAAGCCGCGGGACAGTCGCATCGTGAAGGGATTCCGTCAGGGTGGAAGGACGGAACCTAGCCGTTGGGGCAGTTTCCCGCCAGCACCGGCGCGGGTCGCGTTGATACGAAAAGGCAAAACCATCCGCCGCAGGTCACGGGCGGCAATAATGCTGCGCTGCACAATATAGCCATGGTAATAAAATAGCGGAGCTGACCCTCAGTTTTGACAAAACGACGTGACTCGCCTTCCGTTCTTGGTTAACAAGTTCTCGGCCCCGTGCCCGCAGAGTCAATGGGCCAAGTTTGGGGAGGAAACGCCAGTCGCCCGGCAGGTCGAGGATAGGATCCTCCACCTGACCGCGGTGGCGGCATCAAACTTCGCAAATCCCTGATATTGCCCGGAAACCACGCGATCCACGCGGCTGCCTAGCGCATGATCACGCTGAGCGGAACCGTGGCAGCGGGTGAATCATGCGATCAAACAATGAGCTAGCGCGCGCTGACCGGTTACGGTCAGCCGGAAAGCGCGCTAGTCCTGCGGCAGCGCCAGCAGGCCATGGCGGAAACTTAAATAATCACTCGAAATGACCGTGTAGGCACATGCCCATACGACACTTGCTACCACAGTGGTAACGATAACCTTCCTCCACATCGACGGCGCGCTCGGCGCCCCGCGCCACCCGCTCGTCTCGTCCGCACCCGCACGCGGCGTCGTGCCGATCGGCAGCACCGCAAACAGCACCACCCACCAGATGATCACGAACAGAACGATCCCGCTGACCCAGTGCATCGGCGCTCAGACCCGCAGAATGTGAACATCCACCAAAGGACGCTTCTGCAGCCGCCGCCCCAGCGCCCGCCGCAGCGCCGCCCGCGCCGCCTCGGTCAGCGACACATCCTCCCGCCGCACGGACGCCGGCAACTCGGCGATCGCGGCCGCGAACTCGGCGATCACGCGGTCCGATTCCGGATCGTCGCCGTCGAACAGCCCGGGCGCCGAGAGCTTCGGCCGCCCGACCAGCCGCCCGCCATCGTCGACCGCCAGGCTGCCCAGCACCATGCCGTTGTACAGGATGCGGCGGCGGGCGTTCATCACCTCGCCCTTGAACGGCACCAGCCGCGACCCGTCCAGCACCAGCCGCCCGGTCGGGGCGCTGTCGACCACCTCCACCTCGCCCGGAGCAAGGTTCAGGATGTCGCCATCCTCGATCACCACCGGCTGCGCCCCGGCATCGCGTGCCAGCTCGGCATGCGCGGTCAGATGCCGCCATTCGCCGTGCACCGGCACCGAAAACCGGGGCTTCACCAGCCGATACAGCCGGCGCAACTCGTCGCGCGCCGGATGGCCGGACACATGGACCAGATGGTCGGCGTCGGTCATCAGGTGCACGCCGCGGCGGACCAGATTGTCCTGCACGATGCCGATGGCGCGCTCGTTCCCCGGAATGACGCGCGAGGAGAAGATCACCGTATCCCCCTGCCCCAGCGCCACGCGCGGATGGGTGTCCATGGCGATCCGGGCCAGGGCGCTGCGCGGTTCCCCCTGGCTGCCGGTGACCAGGATCAGCAGCCGGTCATCGGAAATGTCGTCGACATCATCCTCGCCCAGAAAGGGCGGCAGATTCTTGAAATACCCGCATTCCCGCGCCGCGGCGTCGATATTGCGCAGCGACCGCCCGACGATGGCGATCGACCGCCCGGCATCGCGCGCGGCAATGGCGATCGTCTCCATCCGCGCGACATTGCTGGCGAAACAGGTCACCGCGATGCGCCCGTGACGCAGGCCGCGCACCAGCGCGGTCAGGCTCTGGCGGACATCGCCCTCGCTGCCGGAATGGCCCTCGACCATGGCGTTGGTCGAATCGCAGACCATCGCCAGCACGCCCTTCTGGCCCAGGGCGGCCAGCGCCTGTTCGTCGGTCGGGGGGCCGATCAGCGGCGTCGGGTCCAGCTTCCAGTCGCCGGTGTGCAGGATCGTCCCGTACGGGGTCTCGATCGCCAGGGCCTGCGCCTCGGGGATCGAGTGGGACAGACGCAGGAAAGTCAGCCTGAACGGGTCGAGGTCGAACGACCCGCCCGGCGGAATGACATGCACCTTCACCTGGTTGACCAGCCCGACCTCGCCCAGCTTGCGGCGCAGCACGGCGGCGGCGAACGGCGTCGCATAGACCGGGCAGCGCAGCTGCGGCCACAGCCAGGCCACGGCGCCGATATGGTCTTCATGCGCATGGGTGATGACCAGGCCCGTCAACCGGTCCCGCCGGTCGGCGATGAAGCCGGGATCGGCCATCATCACATCCACCTCGGGATGCGCCGCGCCGCCGAACCCGATCCCGCAATCGATGGCGAGCCAGCGTCCGTTGCACCGGTACAGATTGAGGTTCATGCCGATTTCGCCCGTCCCGCCCAGGGGCAGGAAGGCCAGGTCACCGCTTGCAACGTCCATCTAGTGCTGTCGATACCTCATGCGTCGAAGCGCCGCGGCGGAACCACGGCCATTTGGCCAGCCACCTCGGCGCGCGGACACCCGATCCCGCTTGCGAGACGGCGTGGCTGCGCGACCGGACTGCCGGATCTGGAAAGCGGGGGGTCACATGACCCGATCCCGCTCCAGATCGGGGCAGTTGCGACCGGATACCGGGCTTCCACATACACGCCTTGCCCCATCGCCGTCGAGTTTCGACATCGGGGGCCTGCCACACGAGGGCAGACGGCGGCTACTCGGTCTCGATCAGGCGCGCGCGTTCCCGCGGCAAGGCCGGCGCGGGATTGCGTTCGGCCAGCAGCCGCAGCCCATCCAGGGTCAGGTCCGGCTCGATATGCTCGATCATCATCGTGCCCTCGGCGAACAGCGGGGCCAGCCCGCCGGTGGCGACCACCTTCATCGGGCCGCCGAATTCGGCCTTGATACGGCCCAGCAGGCCCTCGATCAGACCGATATAGCCCCAGTAGACGCCCGACTGCATGGCGGGGACGGTGGATCGTCCGATCACGGATTGCGGCCGGCCGATGCCGATGCGCGGCAGGCGGGCAGCCGCCTGGTGCAGCGCCTCGATGGACAGGTTGATGCCCGGGCAGATCACCCCGCCCAGATAGGCGCCGGTCCTGTCGACCACGTCGAACGTGGTCGCGGTGCCGAAATCCACCACGATCAGCGGCCCGCCGAAGCGCTTGTGACCCGACAGCGCGTTCAGCAGGCGGTCGGCGCCGACCTCGTTCGGGTTGTCGACCCGGATCTCGAAGCCCCAGTCCAGTGACGCCCGGGCCACCAGCGGTTCGACGTTGAACCAGTCGCGGCACAGCCGGCGCAGGTGATACAGCGCGGCGGGAACCACGGTGCCGATGACCGCGCCCGCCACATCGTCCTTGGACAGGCCGGCATGCTGGATCAGCGACAGCAGCCAGACAGCGTATTCATCCGACGTGCGCTGCGCATCGGTCCGGATGCGCCAGGTGCCGCGCCACCCGTTCTGGTCGCGAATGGCCACGACCACGTTGGTATTGCCCGCGTCAACGACGAGCAGCATCTGCCACCCCTTTCCGCCAGCACACGGGTGCACACCGTGTGGAATCCATCGACGCCGACGCCCGTACACGGCGCTGGGGCGGTCGCACGCGCCCGCCTGTCCACAGAGAATAGGACGGTTTTCCGACTGTCAACGCCGGCGGGAAAAGGTTATCGCGCGCCGCGGCCCCAGCAGACGAAATGCGGGTTGTCCCAGCCCGGCTTGCCATACAGCAACGGCTTGCCGTCCAGGGTGAACACCGCCCCGCCGGCGGCTTCCAGCACCGCCTGGGGCGAGCACGTGTCCCATTCCATGGTGCGCCCGAAGCGCGGATACAGATCGGCGATGCCCTCGGCCAGGCGGCAGAATTTCAGGCTGGATCCGAAATTCACCACCTTGGCGACGGTGCGGCCCTTCAGGAAGCGGTCGAGTGTGGCCTGGTCCCCGTGGTGGCGGCTGGCGAGCACCGTCAGCCCCTCGGGCGGCGGTTCGCGGGCGATCACCGGGGTCTGCCGCCCATTCTGCCGCTTCCACGCGCCGACACCGACGATGCCGCCGAAGATCTCTCCGGTCGCGGGCACGCCCACCACGCCCAGCGCCACGCGGCCATCGCGCACCAGGCCGATATTGACCGCGAAATCATTGCCGCCGCCGGCGAATTCGCGCGTCCCGTCCAGCGGGTCGACCAGCCAGAAACACCGCGAGGCCTCGGTGACGCGCCCGCCCGCCACCTCCTCCTCGGCAATCACCGGAATGTCCGGGTGGGCGGCGCGCAGGCCGGCGACGATGATCGCCTCGGCCGCGTGGTCAGCCTCGGTGACAACCGAGCGGTCTTCCTTGCTTTTGACCGCGAAGCCGCGCGCCTGGATGTCCATGATCGCCGCCCCGGCCCGCTGGGCAAGGTCGGCGGCGAGTTCCAGCAGATCCTGATCGGCTGTCATGCGTCGACCTTCGATGCGCCACGCTTGCGGGACCTGGATGCCGGGGCTTCTTCGACGACGGCGGCGACGGCCTCGGGCGCGTCGTCCGCTCCCTTGCCGCGACCGCGCCGGCGGGCCGGTTCGGCTGGTTCGGCCGCCGCTTCGGCCACTGCCTCCACTTTCCGTCCGCGCCTGCGGCCCTTGGTCGGGGCCTCCTCGGCGGCACGATCGGTGGCAGCGGCCGCAACCGCTGCCGCCTCGGCGGCGGCCGCTGTTTCGGCTTCGGCAGCGGCTTCGGCAGCAGCTTCGGCAGCAGCTTCGGCGGCGGCCCGCGCGGCGCGTATACGGGCCCGCCAATCGACCCTCACCAGGGCCTGGGGCTGCAGCGGCGGCACCGGGCGGACCAGCATCGCCTCCGACACCTCGTGCACCGCCATCGGTTCCAGCCCGCGCAGGCAGGCCAGGCCGCGCGGGCAATCGTCGATCCGCGCCAGATAGCAGGGGCTGCACGCCATGTTGCGCCGAAGCGCCACCGCCCGCGCACCCACCGGGCCCCATTCGATCGCATCGACGACACCGGAATGGATGCCGATGGTCGGCACGCCCAGCGCCGCGGCGATATGCTTCGGGCCCGAGTTGTTGCCGACATACAGCGCGCAGCTTGCCAGCAGGCCCGGCAGGTCGCGCAGCGGCGTCTTGCCGATCACCGACATCACCGCCGCCGGGTGCAGCACCTTGCCGATGACCTCGTCAGCCAGTTCCGCCTCGTCCGGGCCACCGATCAGGATGGCATTGACATCGTTGCGTTCCACCAGCAGGTCGATCAGCCCGGCGAAATGTTCGGCCGGCCACTGGCGCATGATCGTGCCGACACCGGGATGGATCGCAACCACCGGCTTGCGGAACAGGTCACGGGCATCCTGCGGCAGGCGCGCCACCGCCGCCTCGGCCGCCCCGTCGGGCAGGGCCAGGCTGGTCCGCTGCGACCGCGACGCCTGGCCCACCGCTTCCACCAGCGACAGCAGGTCGTCGGTCACGTGCGAGCGCTTGCGGTGCAGGTTGTGGTCGCCTTCCCACTGGACCGAGATATCCAGGAACGGGAACAGCCCCAGATGGTCGAACCCGGCCAGGAACCGCGCCGGGATCGACTTCAGCACGTCGCGCGTGTCGGGCTGCTTGCGCAGGTCGATGGCCAGGTCGAAATCATACGGCTTCAGCCGGTCGTGCAGTTCCTTGAAGTCATCCTCGGTCAGTTCCTTGCGGCCCAGGCCGGAACGGGCGTGGAAGAACTCGAACTCGATGAATTCGTCGATCGAGGCTTCATACGAGGCGAAGGCCTGCACGGCGCGTCCGGCCAGCACCGCGATGCGGGCCGAGGGATACAGCGCCCGCAGGCGGCGGATGGCCGGGATACCGGTGATGAAGTCACCGATATGATCCAGCTTCACGACCAGGATGTTCCTGATCGTCTCGGCGCGGAACAGCGGATTGGCGGGATGGACGACCTCCACCGCTTCGTCGTCGGGGCGATAATCGTCCGAATCCCGCGACAGACGCGGGTTGAAATACGGATCGCCCGCATCGAACAGCGTCTTCCACCGCTCGTTGAAATGCGTCAGGTCATAGACATCCTTCAGCCGGTCGCGGCTGGCCAACTCGTGATGCACCAGCGTCGCATACGGCGTGAACACGGTCAGCAGCCCGGCGCGATGGGCGCGCAGGCAAAGATCCAGGTCGTTATTGACGACTTCGTGTGCCTCATCGAACCGGCCGAGTGCCTCGAAGACATCGCGGCGCAGCAGCATGCACGCGCCGGTCACCGCGATGACGTTCCGCTGGGTCATGGCCAGGCCGAAATACCCGGGCTCGTCTTCGGCGGCGAAGCGGAAGGCGTGGCGCGCGACCCCGTTCCGCGACAGGAACATCCCACCGTGCTGGACCTTGCGGTCGGGGTACAGCAGGCGCGCGCCGACGATGCCGACCTCGGGGCGGTCGGCGTGTTCAAGCAGCGCATCCAGCCAGTCGGCGCGTTCGATCTCGATGTCGTCGTTCAGGAACAGGATGTATTCGCCGTCGGCGACGTCCGAGGCCAGGTTGTTGAACCGCGACCAGTTGAACGCGTCGGGAATGTCCACGACCTTGTCGGCGTTCTCCTGCACGAAGATCTTCCAGGCCACCTCCCTGGCCGGAATGTTGTCGATGCAGATAATCTCATAGTTCTTGTAGGCGGTGCGTTCCCGCAACGTCGTGATACACCTGTCGATATAGCCGTGTGCCGCGCAGGTCGGGATGATGATGGACACCTTGCCGCTGGCGCGGTTGTGCCGCCGCAGACGCCAGGTGCCCGACACACGGGAGGCAGACAGATCGGCGCCGAACCCGCGCCGCACCGCCGCGCGCGACAGCGCGCCCAGGCTGCTCAGCTCGTCGTCCAGTCGCTCGGGACCGCGCCGGCACAACAGTTTCGGCACGTGCTGCACCGATGCGGCCAGTTCAGCGCAGCGCAGCACCAGGTCGTATTCGCCATCCAGCGACAGGCTGCCGGCGGACACATCGGTGCGGGCCAGCAGCGCGCCACGCACGGCCCAGGGGCGGCCGACATAGTTGGTCGACAGCAGCAGGTCGGGCGAATAGTCGGGCTTGTGGAAGGCCTCGACCTCCAGTGTCACCGGGCTGATCCGCGCCTCGTCCGCATAGACCATATCGGCCTCGGGATGCAGGCCGGTGCGCAGCGCCAGCTCGGCCAGCGCATCGGCGCCCAGCTCGTCACCGGGGCACAGCGGCAGGAACAGGGCATCGGCTGTCTCGGCCAGCAGATCATCCCAGCCCACATCCTCGGGCGACAGCACGGCCGAGCGCAGCGCGGCGGCGGGTCCGGCGGCATCCAGCAGGGTGCGCATGTCCGCCGCGGCGTCGGTGGTGTCGCACAGCACCCGCAACCGCCAGCCGCCATAGGCCTGCCCGCGCAGGGAAGCGAGCGTCGCCGCCAATGCCGCGGGATCGACAGCGCCGTTCTGGCGCAGCAGCACCACGAAATCGGGCCGATGGCCAAGCCCGGTCAGCAGACCGTCCAGGAAATCCGCCTCGACCCAGGACAGGCGGCGGCGGATGCCGGCCCCCTGCCTCTGGTCTTCCGACTTGCGGACATCGGCGCGGAAGCTGTGGACGTATTCTTCCCCGTTCCTGGACCGGACGGTGATCTGCACCGTCTGTTCCCCATCGCGCAGGCTGCGGGGCGGGCAGTGGAACGCATAGCCGCTGCGGACCGATAGCGGCCAGTCGGGATAGGCGGCGCCGACATCCTGGCGCGCCAGGCCGTAATGCGCCTCGCCCAGGCGTTGGGAATCGATCGCGACCTCGACGCTTTCCACGCCCGAGCGGGCCAGCACCCAGCCTTCCAGGGTCAGTCGCCCGGTGATCGGTTCCACGACCGCGCCATCGACCAGGGTCGGGTTGTCGAGCTGGAAGCGGAACTCGTCGGGCGGGTGGGTGATGATGACGGGTTCGGGTTCGGGCGGGGCCACCGGCTCGGGCGCGACGAAGCCCTCGGCGAAGATGGTCCGGTTCTCGGCGCGTTCATTGTCGGTCACGTTGCGCGCGACGATGCGGACGTGATGCATGCCCGCGGCGGTGTCGACCACCTTGCGGTCGAAGCGGAAGCCCGAGAACCGGGCGGCGGGGATTTTCGGGTATTCCTGCCCGACATCCTCGCGCACGTGGCCGAGTTCGGCCAGGCCGGCTTCCTGGTCGTCGACGAACAGCGCGATGCGGGCGAGACCCACGGCACAGACGGACCAGCCGCTGACCCGCAGATAGCCGTCGCGGCTGAGCGTCACCTCGTCGCAATAGAGATGGATCTCCCGCTCCGCCTCGCTCGCGGCTTGCGCGGCGTCGGCCATCCCGATCAGCGGCGAAAGCAGCGTGTCGGTGCTGAGCTTGAATTCGGCGGTCAGGCTGTAGGGTGAACCGTGGCTGAGCGGCTGGTACGAATCATAGCTGACCGGGACCTGTTCGGCGGCGATCTCCCCGGCCGAGCGGTGCTGGCCCATGACCTGGTGGAGCGGCAGGACGACTTCCTGCGCCAGGCCCTGGCGGCACAGCATCTCCACCCGGACGGTGGCCGCGTTCCTGTCTTCGGCGGCAACGGTGCCGGCCAGGGTATAGCCGGAATTCCGCCCGTTCGGGTACGCCGGATGGGCGGCGGCCACGTCCTCGCGCTCGATCCCGAGCTTGGACGCGCTGAGCCGGGTATCGCCGATGAAGGCCTGGATGGCGACGACGGGCGAGCTGGCCAGGCCCCAGCCGTCGATGATCACCGTGCCGGCATCGTTGATGGCGGCGCGTTCCACGTACAGCGCGGCCGGGGCGACGGCGCCGTTTTCCCCGAGATCGGGCTGCAGCGGCCCGGCCGCCACATGCACCGGCGGTGCGCCGGCGGGATCGATGTCGAGGGCGAATTCCTGTTCGCGCGCCGCGCCATCGATCGTGCGGGCGACGATCGAGAAGGCGCAGCGGCCCGGCGCGGCGGTGCGCCGGCGGGACAGGGTGAAGCGGAACAGGCGCTGCTGCACCGTCATGCCGTCCGGGAAGGCGAAATGGATCGCGCTGCCCTGCGTGCCATAGACGGTGCCGGCCACCGGGATCCCGTCCAGAAGCAGGGCAGCCGATTCGATGGTCGCCGGCGAGATGATGCGGCCGCGGACGGTCACGTCGAACCGGTCCTGGATCACGCCGCCGGTCAGCAGCGGATCGACCTCGATCACGATCGGCACGTCCGCGACCGGCGGGGCGGCAGTGCTAGAGTCGGCCGTACCTGACGCCCCGGCTGCGTCCTCGGCCGGGATGGCCTCCTGGCCTGCCGCGATCGGGGCCGCGTCGATCGTCGCCAGCATCACGTCTTCCGCCGGCGCGGCCGGATCCTGTGTTGCGTCCGGTCCTGTGGCCGCAGCCTTTCTGCCGGCGGGTCGCCGTGCGGCGGATGCGGCGCGGTTCGCCGCCGACGGCTTCTTGCGATTCATGCGATCGGGTGCCCTACTACGACCAACGGAGTTTCTTCACTCAGATAACACAGGCTGGCTGATCAACCGTAAACGTTCCGCGTCACACCGGCCGCAAAATCGACAACGGCCAGCGGCGGATGCCGCCGATGCCCGTGTTGGCGCCGCCCACGTCGGCAGCGCCCGTGGCGGCGGCGCGTGCGGATCGTTCACATGCCGAACGGCAGCCGCCCCTCGCGATAGCCGTCCTCGTCGAAATGACCCTGGGCCGATTGCAGCATGCCGCGCCGGACGAAATCCGCGACATCGGGATATTCGGCCATGTACCAGGCCTCATCGACCCGGATCGGGAACGGCAGCCGGCCTTCGAAATAGCCGTCATCGATGAAATGCTGGCGGGCGGACTCGATCTTGCCTTCCGCGATGGCCTTGCCGATATCCTCGTATGTCGAGCGGTACCAGGCCTCGTCCACCTCGATCCCCATGATCATCTTCCTCAGAATCCTGACGAATTCCTCGTAGGTCATGCTGACCCGCAATTCGCCGCGGACGGTGGAGATCTCGACCGACCGCCTGATCAGATCGTAAGGTGGCAGGTACTTCACGACGCCTCCTGAAAACGCAGGGCCTGCGATGTCCGGCGGGGGCCGGACCTGTTTCTCCATAGCGTTATCAAGGGACGGATGGAACAGGGTGGATTTTTTTTAGCACGTACGGCACGGGAAGGCCGCCACATGTCCGACCGCCCCTGACGGCGGTGCCGCACCTTCAACGGGAACCCGTGCATGACCATGGATACGCAACCGTCGTCCGACCGCCCGGCCACCGATCGCGAACTGGCCGATATCGTGCGACAGTTCGGCGGGGCGCGCGTCCTGGTCGTGGGCGACATCATTCTGGACCGCTATGTGCTGGGCGGCGTGCAGCGCCTGTCGCCCGAGGCGCCGATCCCCGTGCTGACCCCGCGTGAGCGGCGGGCGACGCTGGGCGGGGCGGCGAATGTCGCGCTGAACATCGCCACGCTGGGCGGGCAGGCCATCCTGGCCGGGGTGATCGGCGATGACGAGGCCGGCGCCGAGGTCAGGCGCCTGATCGAGGCCACGCCGGGGATCGAGGCCGCCCTGGTCACCGTGCCCGGCCGCCCGACCACGTCGAAGACCCGCTTCATGACCGGGGCGCATCAATTGCTGCGCCTGGACGAGGAAACCACCGCGCCGCTGGACGCCGGCCCCGCCGGTGCGATCCTGGCGCAGATCCGCTCGGCCCTGGGTTCAGCGCAGGTCGTGGTCCTGTCGGACTATGCCAAGGGCGTGCTGTGCGACGCCGTGCTGAAGGATGCGATCGCCGCCGCCGCCGCCGCCGGACGGCTGCTGATCGCTGACCCCAAGCGGGCCGATTTCGCCGCCTATCGCGGTTCGGCCATCCTGACCCCGAACGAGCACGAGGTGCGGCTGGCCACCCGCATCGGCGCCGAACACGATACCGAGGCCGACAGCGCCGGGCGCGCGGCGCTGGCCGCGACCGAAGGCCAGGCGGTGCTGGTCACCCGATCCGCCAAGGGCCTGACACTGGTGCGGCGCGACTGCCCGGCGATGCACCTGCCGACCCGGGCGCGCGAGGTCGCGGATGTCTCGGGGGCGGGCGATACGCTGGTGGCGGGCCTGGCCGTGGCCCTGGCCGCCGGAGCGCCGCTGCCCGCGGCGGCGATGCTGGCCAACGCGACCGCGGGGATTTCCGTGGGCAAGCAGGGCACCGCGACGGTCAGCCAGCAGGAATTGCTCGACTCCCTGCACCTGGACGACCTGGTCGCCACCGACCGCAAGGTGGCCAGCCTGCCGGAGGCCGTCAGCCAGGTGGCGGCCTGGCATGCCAAGGGGCTGAAAGTGGGCTTCGCCAATGGCTGCTTCGACCTGATCCATCCCGGCCATGTGAAGCTGCTGTCCGAGGCGCGGGCCGCCTGCGACCGGCTGATCGTGGCGCTGAACACCGATGCATCGGTCAAGCGGCTGAAAGGTCCGACCCGCCCGGTGCAGAACGAGACCGCGCGGGCCACGGTGATGGCCTCCCTCGCACCGGTCGACCTGGTGATCCTGTTCGACGAGGACACCCCGCTGGAGGCGATCCGCGCGCTGCGCCCGGACGTGCTGGTGAAGGGCTCGGACTACACGGTCGACCAGGTGGTCGGCGGCGATCTGGTCATGAGCTGGGGCGGGCGCGTGGTGCTGGCGCAATTGCAGGAAGGCCACAGCACGACCGGGACCATCCGGCGGATGGTGAGCTGAGGCCGGCCTGGTCCAGGGAATTGGGATTCAGAGCTGGTGAGCCCGCTGGGACTCGAACCCAGGGCCCCAACATTAAAAGTCTCGTGCTCTACCAACTGAGCTACGGGCTCTCACCGACGCCGGGGCGCTGCGTAGGCGGGATTTTTCGAGCTGTCAACGTTGAGACCAGTCATCTGAAACGACGTGGAAAGCGCGAACAAAGGCAGAAGAGGGTCACAGAAGGCTCGTCTGATGACACAGTGGCGACACGGGATAAACGCGGGTAGCCATCTCGCTGCCAGATCTCGCTGCCAGACAGACCGTCGCCGTGGCCCCCACCCCTTTCTACGAAAGGACATCCCAACGATGACCCGCATCGGCTACGTTGTCCTGCCGTCCATCCTGGGCTTGGCCCTCTCGTCCTGCAGCAGTCCACCATCTGATGCTGTATGCTGGATTGCACCGTCGACATTCAGGACAGACGCAGCGCCGCCCGCTCGTATGCATGTCCGCAACCGCCAGCTATGGTGCTCGTTCATGCAGGCTGCGGCCTATGGGTCGGGCAATGAATTCTATCCGGCAGTCACGCTTACTCGACCACCGTCCCATGGTGAAGTGCGATTGCGGCGGACAGATAAAGGTGCCGCCGTCGTATGGTACAAGCCGGCGGCCGGCTATACCGGCGACGACAGCTTCGATGTCGAGTTCAGCGGCAAGGGATCGTCCGCCCGCACCGTGCTGGTGACGGTGACACCGGGGTGACGGTGAATTTGAAGCCCATCATGAACCGTTCGCCCCAGGCCCAACTGGGTCTGCGCAGCCGCGCTGGTCGAATGCCGAAACGGTATCCTCTCAAGGTCCAGCTCTTTCTGCGGCACCTGGGCCGGTTGACCAAGCCAGGGACAGTCCAGCGATTCCTTCTGGCCGCTCTACCAACTGAGCTACGGGCTCTCACCGACGCTGAACGCAGGGCGCCTTGAACGCCAAACGGCGTCCGCGGTCAAGGGTGGTTGTGGGGGCCGAACCACCCCGCGCCCGTCCGGACACGGGGTGCTCAGCTGCGGCAGAAGGCCGTCAGGCGTCGGCCGCGATCCTGGCCGAGACGATCTTGTCCGGGTTCGACACCGAACCCGACCCGCCGGCGCCGCGCTTGATCTTGTCCACCGCGTCCATGCCCGAGATCACCTGGCCCCAGATCGTGTACTGCCCGTCCAGGTGCGGCGACGGGGCGAACATGATGAAGAACTGGCTGTTCGCGCTGTTCGGATTCTGCGTGCGGGCCATGCCGCAGGTGCCGCGGCGGAACTTCGCCTCGTTCGAGAACTCGGCCTCGATATCCGGCAGGTCAGACCCGCCGGTGCCGGTGCCGGTCGGGTCGCCGCCCTGGGCCATGAAGCCCTCGATCACGCGGTGGAACGGCGTGCCATCATAGAAGCCCTTGCGCACCAGGGTCTTGATCTGCGCGACATGCAGGGGCGCGAGGTCGGGACGCAGCTGGATGGTGATCTTCCCGTGCGGGATTTCCAGGATCAGCGTGTCTTCCGGGGAAATGGCGTCGCTCATGGGCTTTCCTTGGGGTACGGGTGTGAAGGGGGCAGGCGGGGCCTACTTGACGTCGGCGGCGACACGCATGCGGATGATCTTGTCGGGCGGGCCAACCATGGCGCCGTTGTCGCCGGTGCCCTTCTTGATCTGGTCGACGAACTCCATGCCTTTCACCACCTGGCCCCAGACGGTGTACTTGCCGTCCAGATGTGGGGCGGGTGCCAGCATGATGAAGAACTGGCTGTTCGCGCTGTTCGGATCGCCGGTGCGGGCCATGCCGCACACGCCGCGCAGGAAGCGGCGCTGGCTGAACTCGGCCGGCAGGTTGGGCAGCTTGCTGCCGCCGGTGCCGGTGCCGGTCGGATCGCCGCCCTGCGCCATGAACCCGTCGATCACGCGATGGAACGGCGTGCCGTCATAGAAACCCTGGCGGGTCAGGGTCTTGATACGCTCCACATGCTTGGGCGCGACCTCGGGCAGCAGGTTGATCACCACCTGGCCATTCTTCAGGTCCATCAGCAGCATGTTCTCAGGGTTTGGCGCGGCGGCTTGCGCCTGCGCGTCGGACGCCCCAAGCCCGGTCAGGGCGGCGGCGGGCAACGACCCGGCCAGGGCTGCGATCAGATGACGGCGCTGCATGGCACCCTCCGGATGATGATGGTGGCGGGGATAGGTCAGTCGCGGATGCGCTTCAGCACCCGTTCCAGCGTCAGCGGCGGCACGAACGACGTGATGTCGCCGCCCAGCTTCGCCACTTCCTTGACCAGGCGAGAGGCGATGAACTGATGCCGCTCGCTGGCCATCAGGAACACGGTCTCGACGTCGGGCGCCATGCGATAGTTCATGCCGGCCATCTGGAATTCATAGTCGAAATCGGACACCGCGCGCAGGCCGCGCACGATCATCGACGCGCCCTCGCGGCGGGCGAAGTCGATCAGCAGGTCCGAGAAGGGCACGACGTCGATGACGGTGCCGTTGCGGCGCGCGATCTCGCGCGTTTCGGCCTTCACGAGTTCGACGCGTTCCTCCAGCGAGAACAACGGGCCCTTGCCCAGGTTGATCGCGACGCCGACGACCAGGCGATCGAGCAGGCGCGCGGCGCGCCCGATCACATCCAGATGGCCGTTGGTGATCGGGTCGAACGTACCGGGATACAGGCCGACGCGCTTGGAAGCGGGGCTGGCCGGCGGAGTCTCAGACATCGTTTCCTTCCTCGGTCTCCGCGCCATCTTCGGGCACGCCATTGTCGTCCGTGTCGTCTTCAAGCACCGGGAACACGCTGGTCACATGCTCGCCGGCATTGACCCGGAACAGCGTCACCCCCATTGCCTGACGGCCGGTGATGCGGACCTGGTCGCCCGGCACGCGGATCAGGCGCCCCGCATCGGTGACCAGCATCACGTCATCGCCCTGCCGCACCGGGAAGGTGGCGGCAACCGAGCGGCCATTACGCGGTGCCAGCGTGATATTGGCAATCCCCTGCCCGCCCCGCCCGGTGACGCGATATTCATAGGCTGAACTACGCTTGCCGAATCCGATATCCGTGACCGTCAGCAGCATCTCCTCGGCCGCTTCCAGTTCGGCCGAGCGTTCGGGCGTCAGCAGGACTTCGGCCACGGGTTCGTCGGAGTCGGCCGGGGTTGGTGTTGGTATTGGGGCCTCTGTCTCCTCCTCGCCGGCGCCGCGACGCTTGGCGTTGGCCCATTTGATGTAGGCCTCGCGCTCCTCCAGCGTGACATCGACATGGCGCAGCACGGACATGGACATGACCACGTCCTTGTTCGCCAGCTTGATGCCGCGCACGCCGGAACTGTCGCGCCCGGCGAACACGCGCACCTGGTCATCGGACAGCTGGAAGCGGATGCAGCGGCCCAGGCGGGTGGCCAGCAGCACGTCGTCGCCCTCGCGGCAGGTGGCGACGCCGATCAGCTTGTCGCCCTCGTCCAGCTTCATCGCGATCAGCCCAACCGAGCGGACATTGCGGAAATCGGACAGGCGGTTGCGCCGGACATTGCCCGACGCGGTGGCGAACACCAGGTGCAGGCTGTCCCACAGCGTCTCGTCCTGCGGCAGCGGCAGTACCGTCGTGATCTCGTCCGAGCCCAGCTCCGGCAGCAGGTTCACCAGCGCCCGGCCTTTGCCTTGCGGCCCGCCCTCGGGCAGCTTCCACACCTTCTCGCGGAACGCCTTGCCGCCCGAGGAGAAGAACAGCACCCATTGATGGGTATGCGCGTTGAAGCTGCGGGTCACCACGTCGTCGCCGCGGGTCGAGGCACCCGACCGCCCGCGCCCGCCACGGTTCTGCGCGCGGAAGGTTTCCAGCATGGTGCGCTTGATGAAGCCGTCGCGGGTGATGGTGACCACCATCTGGCCGGGCTCGATCAGGCTCTCGTCGTCCTGGTCCGCCGGGGCATCCGCGATGTCGGTGATCCGCGGGCTGACGATTTCCTTGCGGGCTTCCAGCAACTCCTCGCGCATCACCTCCATGCGGCGGATGCGCGAACCCAGTATGTCCAGCAATTCGCGGATCCTGCCGGCGACCTCGGCCATCTCGGCCTGGATCCTCTCGCGCTCCAGCCCGGTCAGGCGCTGCAGGCGCAACTCCAGGATGCCGCGCGCCTGCTCCTCGGTCAGGCGGACCGTGCCCTCGGGCGAGATGACATTCCCCGGCTCGTCTATCAGGGCCAGCAGCGCGCCGATATCCTGGGCCGGCCAGTCGCGGTCCATCAGCGCGGCACGGGCGGCGGCCGCGTCGGGGCTGGCGCGGATCAGCCGGATGACCTCGTCGATATTGGCGACCGCGATCGCCAGGCCCACCAGGTTATGCGCCCGGTCCCGCGCCTTGCCCAATTCGAACCGCGCGCGGCGGAGGATCACCTCCTCGCGGAAGCGGATGAAGCAGGACAGCGCCTCCTTCAGCCCCAGCAGCCGTGGCTGGCCGTCGTCCAGCGCCAGCATGTTGATGCCGAACGTCGTCTGCAGCTGGGTGAAGCGGTACAGCTGGTTCAGCACCACCTCGGCGGTGGCGTCGCGGCGGATTTCGATGACGATGCGCATGCCCGAGCGGTCGCTCTCGTCGCGCATCTCGCCGATGCCCT
>CAYZKM010000019.1:0-23630 GCA_964478525.1 uncultured Bifidobacterium sp. | reverse complement strand
GTCCTGGAAGCCGTTATGGTCGGTCGCTGTATAGATGAACGGTCCATACGGGGCGTTGATCACCGGGATCGATTCCAGCGCGGCTTTCACCTTGAACGGATCGGCATCGCCGGCCTTGGCCAGCCCCTCGGCATAGATGGTCACGGCGGCATGGCCTTGCAGGAAGGCGGGCAGCCCGGCGGCCATGTATGGCGCAATGCCATCCTTGTGCTTGTCGACGAAGGCCTGCACGTTGGGCGGCAGCCTGCCCTGCGGATCGACGATCTCGTGCGCATAGCCAAGGCCGTAGACATTGTCCCAGTACGACCGTTTCGACAGCAGCTTCGCCACCTGTTCCTGCAGGATGGTGGGATGGCCGACGATCGGCACGTTCCAGTTCTGCTCGCCGCGCGCGTTGATCAGGCGGGCGACGAAGCCGGTAGCGTTCGACCATTCGGTGATGACGTCGGCGCCTGCTTCTTTCGCCTTCAGCAATTCATCGGTCACGTCGGGCTTGTTCGGATCGACCGTGGCGGCATAGACCGGCTTCAGGCCATGCGTGGCCAGGAATTTCGTCACGGCGTCGCGGGAAAGCACGCCATAGCCGGTGCTGTCGTTGATGATCGCGATGCGGGTCTTCTTCAGGTCCTGGACCATGAACTTCACGCCGACCTTGATCCACTGGCCGTTGGCGTTCAGGTTGCGGAAGCCAAGCGGGTATTTCACGGGATCGATCAGTTCCTCGACGGACCCGCCGATCAGGTGCAGCTTCTTGGCCCCGGAGACGATGCCCAGGGTCGGCAGGGCCTCGCCGCTGTTGATCGGGCCGCACAGCACGTCGATATTCTCGTTATAGACAAGTTCTTTCGCATAGCTGACGGCTTTCGACGGGTCGGCCGCGCTGTCGCGCATCACAACCTCGACCTTGCGGCCCAGCAGCCCGCCCTTCTCGTTCAGGTCGGCGACCGCCATGCGAAAGCCCCAGTCCTGGGCTTGCGCATTTGATGCGAACATGCCGGTGACCGCGGCGATCCAGCCCATGCGGATGGGCTTGTTCTGCGCGATCGCGGGCAATGGCAGGTTTGCAACCAGGCCGGCCGCCCCGCCACCCAACAGAATCTGACGGCGTTTGGTCACGATCTTGGACATGTGTTTCCTCGATTATCCCGCCTGCGGACACCGTGTGCCGGCGCTACGCAGGGATGGTGGCAGGAAGGGTGATGGCGGCCTACAGCGGGATCGCTTTCAGGCTGCCGTCGGGCTGACGCGAATTGGCGATGCAGATGGCCATGCCGTCATCGCCGAAGCCATTGTGGTCGGTCGCGGTGTAGGAGAATTTGCCATACGGCGTCTCGATCACCGGGATCGACTCCAGGGCCGCCTTCGTCGCGAACGCGTCCGTCGTGCCCGCCTTGCGCCAGCCGGTGACCGGGATCAGCGCGGATGTCGCGCCCTGCATGATCGCGAAGACCGCCGTCTTGATATACGGCGCGGCACCTTCGCGGTGCTTGTCCAGGAAAGCCTGTGTTGCCGGCGGCAGCTTGCCGTTCGCGTCGGTGACGCTGTTGGCATAGCCGGCGGCGAACGCATTCTCCCAGTACGCGGGCTTGGACAGCAGAGCGCCGACCTGATCCTGATAGACGCTGGGATTTCCCACCAGCGGCACATCCCATTTCTGCTCGCCGCGCGCATTCAGCACGCGGGCCATGAAGCCGGTCGCGTTGCTCCAGGTCTGGATCACGTCGGCACCGGATGCGCGCGCTTTCAGGATTTCGTCCGTCACGTCGGTCTTGGCTGGATCGACCGTCACGACGAAGGCCGGCTTCAGCCCCTGCGCATCCAGCATCTTCACCAGGCCCTGCATCGCCAGGACGCCATAGCCGGTGTTGTCGTCGATGATCGCGATCTTGCGCCGGTTCAGCTTCTCCAGGCAGAAGCGTGTCGCCACCTTGATGTATTGCGTGTTGGTATTCAGGTTACGGAATGCCAGCGGGTATTTCACCGGGTCGATCAGCTCGTCGATGACGCCGCCGACCATCTGGATCGTCTTGGCGCCCGAGATGACACCCAGCGTCGGCAACACCTCGCCGCTGTTGATCGGGCCGCACACGACGTCGACCTTTTCGTTGTAAACCAGTTCCTTGGCGAAGCTGACGGCCTTGGACGGGTCGCCGGCGGAATCGCGCATCACGATCTCCAGCTTGCGTCCATCGACCCCGCCGGCATCGTTCAGGTCCTGCACCATCGTGCGGAACCCCCAGTCCTGGGCTTGCGCGTTGGACGCGAACACGCCGGTGACGGCGGCGATCCACCCCATGCGGATGGGCTTGTTCTGTGCGATCGCCGGCATCGCCAGCCCCGCGCTCAACCCCGTTCCGCCGATACCCTGCATAACCGCTCGGCGTCCGATCGCGCCAGGGCGCGTAGCGGGCTTGGTCATGTGCTTCCCCCGTTGTGACGGCCGTCGTACTCGGTCGAGGCCAATGCGTTGAACGGACGCTAGGCCCGACAACACGGTTCGTCAAAGGCCGGAGGGCAAGGAAATTTCTATGAACGCAACGATGGAGGGGTATTTGCCCTCCATCGCCGGTGTTCGTGGATGCTCAGTCGGCGGCCAGGTTCGGCGTGAACTCCAGCGGCAGGCCCTTGTGGCCGGTCAGGCGTTCGCCTTCCGCATACATCTCGAAGGCCCGCTTCTTCAGACCCGGAACGACCGAGGCGATCTTGTCGGTATCCAGATCGGCGGCGATGCCGGGATAGCCGGCCCGCTCGATCATGGCGCCAAGCTTGCCTTTCTCGATCTGCTCGAACGTCCATTCCAGCGGATCGTCGATCACCGTCAGATCCCAGTTGGTGCGGTGGTTCTTGTTGCGCGGGCCATAATGATAATGCGCACCGTTCCAGAAGCAGTCGAAGGCCAGAAGTTCGGTCTCCTCGACATAGGATTTGCCTTTCGACCCGCCCACCTCGCCCAGCACGTGCAGCGCCAGGCCGCCATCGCCGTTCTTCAGGCGGCGCATTTCCAGGCCGAAGCGGATATTGCCGGCCTCGAACATCTCGGTGCCACGGTTGTGTTTCACCGTGTTGCGCTTGGCGATGAACATCTCGCGCGCACAGGCTTCGGCGTCCGGCAGGATCCGCTGCACCGCGGCCAGATTGACGGCGCCGGCGATGTCCTTGTAGCCGGCGCGCTCGATCATCGGGCCGATCTTGCGGCCCAGCGTCTGGATGGTCCAGGTGATGGGATTGCCATCCACGATCGGATCCATCCGGCAATGCACGCCCATGCCGCCGCCGACGCGGCCAGGCGTGGTCAGTTCCGGATTCTCGGGGCCGTAGACATAGCTGCGCTCGATATCGAAGCAGTTGAACCGCAGCAGGCTGGTTTCCTTGCCGCCGACTTCGGCGGTCACGTCGATGGAAATGCCCTGGTCGACATGATCCTCGACATTGCCGTCCCAAAGCTGATGCCTGACAACCAGGCTGATCGGATGGGCGGTAAAGCGCGTTCCGGGCGATTGAGGCATGGTTGAACCCTCCAGCTTGTATGGTTTCCCTGAGCGTAGGAAGCCGATGCGGCGGTTGCAAGGGCGCTGATGTCCGCGCACCGCGGCCCGGCACCGGCGATTGACCGGGGGGTGATGGTCCGACAGGGTCAGCGCCCGGACGCCGGAAGGATCCCCATGACCGCCATCGCATCGCCCGCAACCACCGCTCTGCCGCCCGCTCGGCCCGAAGATGTCGGCATGTGCTCCGATCGCCTGGCGCGTATCGTGCCGGCGCTGCAGGCACGGATCGATGCGGGGCGATTGCCGGGTGCGGTCCTGGCCATCGCGCGCCACGGGCACCTGGTGTTCCACGAGGCAGTCGGTCACCTGGGCCCGGACCGCGCGGTGCCGATGCCGCGGGACGCGCTGTTCGCCATCGCGTCCATGACCAAGCCCGTGACCGGCGTGGCGGCGCTGATGCTGTGGGAGGAAGGGCGCCTGGGACTGGGCGATCCGGTCGAGCGCTTCCTGCCGTCGCTGGGCAACCGCCGCGTCGCGGTGCTGGACCAGGCGGTGCTGGACGGGGGAAAGCCGACCCGCACCGTGCCCGCGCACCGGTCGATCACCATGCTGGACCTGATGCGCCATACCTCGGGCCTGACCTATGGCGGGCGCGGCACCACCGGCGTCCACGCGATGTATCCGGCGTCGTCGAACGTTGCCGGAGCGCAACTCGACAATGCGGCGTTCCTGCAAACCCTGGCGGCGGCGCCGCTGCTGTACCAGCCCGGCACCGTCTGGGATTACGGCCTGTCGATCGATGTCATCGGCCTGGTGGTGGAGGCGCTGTCAGGCCAGGGCCTGGGCGATTTCCTGCAGCAGCGCCTGTTCGGTCCGCTGGGCATGATCGACACCACATTCCAGGTTCCGCATGACAAGGTGGCGCGCCTGGCCCGTCCGCTGCCGATCGACCCGGATACCGGGGAAGTGCAATCGGTGCCCGATCGTGCCAGGGCGCTGCGGTTCGAATGCGGTGGCGGCGGGCTGGCCTCTACCGCGCTCGACTACCTGCGGTTCGCACAGATGCTGCTGGGCAGCGGCGTTTCAGGAGACACGCGCATCCTGGGCCGAAAGACGGTGGAGGCGATGCGAAGCAACCGCATGACACCCGATATGGACAACCGGATCGTCGAACTGGACGAGATCTCCGACGGGTACGGCTTCGGGCTGACGGTGGCGGTGCGCGAGCAGGTGGGCACGCTGATGGGCTCGCCGGGCGAGTTCTACTGGAACGGCGCCTGGGGAACCCTGTGGTGGGCTGACCCGGCCGAGGACCTGGCCGCGGTGTTCATGATCCAGGTGCCGGGGCTGCAACGGCGGCGCTTCCGCCCGTTCATCAATGCGCTGGTGTATCAATCCCTGATCGCCTGAGATCAGCAGCCTGCTACGCCGCCGCCGATATTGTCGGCGATGGTCGTCGGTGTGGTCGATGTGCCGGCATAGACCACAAGGCGGGCGGTGCCGGGTCTGGTCCCGCACACCAGTTCCAGCCGTCCGCCGGCAGCACCAGGCGCTGGGCCGGGTGTGCCGACACGGGGCAGGGCCAGCGAACCGCCGGGCGCGTTCAGCACCGCGCCACCCAGGATCAGCGCGCCTGCGTCGGTGATCGTGGCGCGGCGGTTGCCCTCGCTCCAGTATTCCAGCCCACCCGGCCGATGGGTCAGGTAGCTGCCGTTCACGCCGTCACCGTCGAAGGCGAGCTTGCCGCCATTGCGCATCTTGATATCGACGGCGCGGTTGGTGCTGTCCTTGTAGGGATTGGCGCGCGCGCCGGTGCCTTGTGACAGGTCGATCGCCGCCACCGTCCAGCCGGCATAATACGCGCTGACGACGTTGAAGAAACTGTCACCGCCGCCGCCGGTGGTGCTGTTCCAGTAATCGCCATAGCCAAACTCGAACGGTCGAGAAGGATCCTTCATGAAGGTCGTCAGGACGACCTGGCGGGCGTAGCGACTTTTGTCGGCTGTGTCGTCGGCGCCGTTGCCATCGATGTCGAGCTCCACACCGACGATGCTGCCAGCGCGGGACGACGGAAGGCCCGTGCGATCCGACAGCACCCACCACTGCGCCCATCCCTCGGCGACATGACGCCCGGGAGGCACTGTCCCGCCTGGAACGGCAGCGGTTGTCTTGACCAGGTGCGTATACAGTACCCCGTGCTGTGACCCGCCCGCCGGCGGATGAGGATCGGCCAGGTTCTGGATATACGTGCTGAATCCGGCGGCCCAGTAATCGGTCTGCGGCTGGCCGTTCATCGTAAGCGCGCTGTGCAGCGTCGCCACGGCGCCCGGCGCGCCACGTCCGTCATGCGTGATCTGCTGCGACAATGCCAGCACACCCTGTCCCGATCCCGCCGCATCCGTGCCGGCGCTTTGCATCGTGACCAGCGGCGTGCTGGCGCCGTAGCCATAGCGGAAGATCCGGCTTTCCAGCGTCTGCGCGGCGGCGGGCAGGGTGAACAGCACGGCGCACAGCGTGGCGGCGTGGAAGACGGGGCGGGGCATGGCGGTACTCCTGGTACATGACATCTGTCGTGACGGCCGAGCAGCGGGCGGACCGCCGCGGTGGTTGCGGATCATCGGGCCGGGCGGTTACTGTTGGGCGCAACGCGGGCAGATGATGCCCTGGCAGAGGAAATTTCGACATGACTTTGGCGGGAAAGGTTGCGCTGGTCACCGGTGCGGGAAGCGGAATCGGCAGGGCCTGCGCGCTGGCGCTGGCCGAGGCGGGCGCCGCCGTGGTGGCCGCCGACATCAACGCCGCCGCGGCCGCCGCGACGGCCGAGTTGATCGCGCAGGGGCAGAAGCGGGCGATTGCGGTTGCCGCCGATGTCGGCGACCTCGGGCAGATCGACGCCATGGTGACGCAGGCAATGGCCGCGTTCGGACAGATCGACATCCTGATCAACAACGCCGGCGTCACCCGTAACGCCTATATCATGGACCTGACCGAGGCGGACTGGGACCGCATCCACCGCGTGAACGCCAAGGGCGTTTTCTTCTGCCTGCAGCGGGTGGCGCGCGAGATGATCCCACGCCGCAGCGGGCGGATCATCAACACCGCCTCGATTGCCGGCAAGGGCTTCGCCGCAACGTCCAACGCCGCCTATGCCGCCAGCAAGGGTGCCGTCATCAGCCTGACCTACACCGCCGCGCAGCAACTTGCACGCCACGACATCAACGTGAATGCGATCTGTCCCGGCGTGACGCGCACGCCACTGGTCAGCGCGATGCTGGCACAGCGGTCGGCCGAACGCGGCATCAGCATCGAGGAGACCGAGCGGGAGTTCACCAAGGACATTCCGCTTGGCCGGACGAACGAGCCTGAGGACATGGCGGCGATGGCAGTGTTCCTGGCGGGACCGGGCGCGCGGAACATCACGGGCCAGACCTACAATGTCGATTGCGGAATAATCCCGCAGTGAAAGCCTGCAGAAGGATGACGCGTGATGTCGGTCACTGATCCTGCCAAGGTCTTTCGTGTCGTTCTGATCAAGCCGTCACACTACGATGACCAGGGCTATGTCATCCAATGGTTCCGTTCGTCCATGCCGTCGAACAGCCTGGCCGCCGTCTACGGCCTGGCGCTGGACTGCGCGCAACGGCAGGTGCTGGGACCCCGCACGCGGATCGAGGTGGATGCGCAGGACGAGACCAACACCCGGATCAGGCCTGACCGCATCGCTGCCGACATAAGAAGCGCCGGCGCGGGCATGGTGTGCCTGGTCGGTGTTCAATCGAACCAATATCCCCGCGCACTCGACCTTGCCCGCCGCTTCCGCGCGCGGGGCGTCGATGTCGCCATCGGCGGCTTTCACGTGTCGGGCACGCTGGCGATGCTGCCCGGCATCACCCCCGAACTGCAGGAGGCGCAGGACCTGGGAATCGTGCTATACGCCGGGGAAGCCGAGGATGGGCTGGAGGCGCTGTTGCGCGACGCCGCCGCCGGCACGCTGAAGCCGCTGTACAACCACATGGCGGCCTTGCCGAACCTGGCCAATGTGCCCATCCCGTACCTGCCGAACGATCGCATTGCCCGCACCGCCGGACGCATGACCACCTTCGATGCCGGACGTGGCTGTCCCTTTCAGTGCAGCTTCTGCACGATCATCAACGTGCAGGGCCGCGTGTCCCGCCGTCGCACCCCGGACGATGTCGAGGCGATCATACGGCGCAACGCGGCGCAGGGTGTGCAAAGCTTCTTCATCACCGACGATAATTTCGCCCGCAACAAGGATTGGGAACCGATCTTCGACCGCCTGATCGCGCTGCGCGAACAGGAAGGGTTCAGCCTGAAGCTGACGATCCAGGTGGACATGCTATGCCACCGCATCCCGCGCTTCATCGAAAAGGCAGGGCGTGCCGGCGTGGCCCGCGTGTTCATCGGCCTTGAATCGATCAACCCCGACAACCTTGCCGCTGCCAAGAAGAAGCAGAACCGGATTGCGGAATATCGCGACATGCTGCTGGCATGGAAGAACATCCGCGCGGTGATCTGGGCCGGCTACATCATCGGCTTCCCCGCTGATACACGTGAAACGGTGATGCGTGACATCCGCATCATCCAGGCCGAATTGCCGATCGACTTCCTGGAATTCTTTATCCTGACCCCGCTGCCGGGATCCGAGGATCATCAGAAACTCGCCCTGGCCAACGTGCCGATGGATGCGGACCTGAACCGCTACGACACGTTCCATGTGGTGACGGCGCACCCGACGATGACGCGACAGGCGTGGGAACAGACGTATTGGGACGCCTGGCGCAGCTATTACACTTATGCCCATCTGGTCACCCTGATGCGCCGCGCCGCAGCAACGCGCATATCGCTCGGCAAGATGCTGACGATGCTGCTGAGTTTCTGGACACTGAGCCTGGTCGAGCACGCGCACCCGCTGGAAGGCGGCTATCTGCGGCGCAAGGTGCGCACGGAACGCCGACCCGGCATGCCGGTCGTTCCCGCCTGGCGCTTCTGGCCTGGCTACACCGCCGACCTGGTGGTGAAGCACGTGCGCATGGGCGCGATGGCGGTGCGGCTGCTGGCGGTGCGCCAGCGCCTGAAATGGGACCCCAAGGCCCGGGACTATCGCGACCTGTCGCTGACGCCCGTCGGCGACAGCGAGGCATTGGAGATGCTGACGGTCAGCGAGGCCGCCCGCACCGCCGCGCGAACCCGCCTGCGCACGCTGGAAACCGCGCGATAGGCGACGACCCTGCTAGGATCCGTCCCGCCACCGCGCCGCACCGTCGCGTCCGATCAGCGCAAGGCCCTCGGCCACCGAAACGAACTCTCCGCCGCCGGTCACCCGCGCATCGCCGAACCGCGTCGTGAACAGGGTCCGCACGGCGGGCACCAGCGACGTTCCACCGGTCAGGAACACGCGGTCGATCGCGTCTTCCGCCAGGCCCGCCCCGGCCAGCGCCGCATCTACCGTCGCGCCAAGACGGGCAATATCGGGGGCGATCCAGTCGTTGAAATCGCAACGATGGATGTCCTGCTCGATCACGAAATCGGCGTGGCAGAAGCGCAGCGTCGCTGTCTGGTGACGTGACAGCGCCGCCTTCACGCCCGACACGGCGCGATACAGCGCATAGCCGAGCTCGTCCTGGATCAGGCGGAGCAGGGCGCGCAGGCGATCGGGGTGGCGGGCGGTGCGGGCCACGGCCTCGATATCCCGCAGCGTCCGCGGCGCACGCATCAGAGACAGCCGATGCCAGCGCGCGAAGCTGGAATAATAGTCCGGCGGGACCGGCAGATCGGTGCCGAACACGGTGTATGTGCTGCCCTTGCCCAGGCGCGGGGAGACGACATGGTCGATGATCCGATAGTCGAACGTGTCGCCGGCGATGCCGATGCCCGCGTGACCCAGCGGCTGCACCGGGCGATCGCCGCCGGGTTCGAACCGCAGCACCGAGAAATCGCTGGTGCCGCCGCCAAAATCGCCGACCAGCACGGTGGCCGGTTCGCGCAGCCCGCGCACGAAGCGGTATCCGGCAGCCTCGGGTTCCAGTGCTGTGCGCCCGCCGCCCCAGCCCGCCGCGGCGTAGGCCCCCAGAAGGCGTTGTTCCCCCAACGCGTCGTCGGGCGAGTCGCCGGCAAAGCACACCGGGCGACCGGCGACCAGGGTGGTTTCAACCGGAAAGGCCGAACGATCGGGCAGCACCCCACGCAGGAACAGGCCGATCAGATCCTCCAGCGTGAATGATCGGCTGAATACGCGGGTTTCGCGAAAGCTGCGTTGCGCCAGATAGGATTTCAGGGACATCATCAGCCGGCTGTCCAGCGGATCGTCCAGATAAGCCTCGATCGCCGCGGCGCCGACCGCGTGGCGCATCACCACCCGGTCTCGCGCGCCGTCGTTCCAGAAGCACAGGACCGAGCGGATCACATCCAGCTCGGCCGTTCCGACTGCGAAACGCATGGTGTCGACGGTGCCACCCGGTTCCAGCACCGACACGACGCTGTTGGTCGTGCCGAAGTCCACGCCGATGACTGTCATGGGATTTGCCAGGTCCAGAAGGGGCGGCGGACGCGATCGTCTCCGCGCGGGGAGCGTGACATGCACGCGGACCCAGCCGGCAGGCAAGCCCCTTTCGTCGACATGGCCTGAATATTGCTGTCACAATCGCGGATACGCCCACCGAACCCTTCACGACCGGAGCCCGCGAGCCATGCGCATCGACCCGAAACGCCTGTGGTCCGACCTGATGACACTGGGCGCGATCGGCGCGCTGCCGCTTGGCGGCAACGACCGCATGACCCTGACCGATGCCGACCGCGACGGGCGCTCCCTGTTCCGTTTGTGGTGTGACGAAGCCGGTCTCGCCGTGTCCACCGACGCGATGGGCAACATGTTCGCCCGGCGCGAGGGCACCGACCCGTCGCTGCCCCCGGTGCTGGCCGGCAGCCATCTGGATACCCAGTCCCCCGGCGGAAAATTCGATGGCCCGCTTGGCGTTCTCGGTGCCCTGTCCGCGGTGCGGGCGCTGAACCAGGCGGGACGTTCCACGAAACGAGCGATCGAGGTCGTGAACTGGACCAACGAGGAAGGCGCGCGGTTCAGCCCGGGCCTGATGGGATCGGCGGTATTCGCGGGTGTGGTTCCGATCGAAACCGCCTATGCCACCGCCGATCGGGCAGGACGCATATTCGGCGACGAGCTGGTCCGTATCCGCAACAAGGGACCGATCCGCGCCGGCGGGCGAGCGGTTGATTCGTATCTGGAACTGCATATCGAGCAGGGGCCGCTGCTGGAGGAAGCCGGGGTCGTCATCGGCGCCGTGACGCACAGCCATTTCTCGCTGATGGCGGACGTCACCTGCCACGGCGAGAACGCGCATATCCAAAGCGCGCCGATGCTCCGCCGCCGCAACGCACTGGTCGGCGCCGCGCGCCTGATCGCCGAAATCGACCGCATCGGGCGGGAATACGCGCCCGAGGGATCAGCCAGCGCCGTGACCATCGACCTGTGGCCCAACAATCGTATCAACATTCCGCATCGCGTGATGTTCGGCTATGGCCTGATTCATCCCGACGGCGCCGGGCTGGACGGGATGGCGGCGGCGGTCGATGCGGCGGCGCAGGCGATAGCTGCCGATACCGGCCTGACCTTCGAGACCGCGATCCAGCGTCGCCGCGAACCGGTCTTCTTCACCGAGGAAATGACCGCCCTGACCGAGAGCGCCGCGAAGGAACTCGGCCTGAGTGTGACGCGGATGCGGACCCGCCCCGGGCATGATGCGTTCAACATGCTGACGCTGTGCCCGACATCGCTGATTTTCGTGCCGTGCCGCGATGGGATCTCACACAACGAGCTGGAATACTGCGAACCGGAACACTGTGCCGCCGGCGCCAATGTCCTGCTGCACGCCATGGTCCAGCGCGCCGATCGTTAGCCCGGGGCGGTGACCTCGTCTTGCTGCTTGTATTAGAGCATGATCCCGCTGAGCGGGATCGTGGCAGCGTGTCGATCATGCGATCAAACAACGAGATAGGGCGCGCTGACCGGTTACGGTCAGCCGGAAAGCGCGCTAGCCTACGATATACGCTTGTTGTGACCAATATGGTGCATTTCGCACGAAATCCGGTCGCACCGGTCTATTGAAGCCGTGGTCCCGGGTCCATGCCCAGGAAGGCGCGGCCCGCGATCGGATACCATTCCGGCGCCACCATCCCGGTCTGACCGACCGTGTGCAGGTCACGCCAGCACTCCGACATGCGGGTGTTCCGCTTGAACCCGGTCGTGCCGCTGAAGTGATACACCATGTCCATCGCCTGCCGCGCCGCATCGCCCGCGTTCACCGCGGCCAACCGGCAGCGCGCGCGTTGCAGCAGGGTCGTCTCGCCGCCGGCGGCCATGGTGTTCCACAGATCAGCGACGGTCGCCGACCGCCACAGGCACGCGGCATTCAGGATCGTGTCTGCGCGGGCGATGGCTTCCTGTGCCTGCTCGCTCTGGGCGAGGGTCGCGGTACCGCGTCCGCGCGGCACTTTCACGGTGGCCAGTTCGATCAATGCCGCGATCCCCGCGCGGGCGATGCCCGTGACGACCGAGCTATGATGCGGTCCCACCCAGGCGACCGAGGGCAGGGCGTACGTCAGCCCAGGCCAGCGTGACCACTGGTTATCCAGAGGGGCGCCGGCGTGGTACATCAGCCGGCGTTCCGGCAGGAACACGTCGGTGACTTTCCAGTCGAAGCTGCCGGTGCCGCGCAGCCCGGCGACGTCCCAGGTGCCGGGAATCACCTCGGCTTCCGCGCGATGGAACAGGCCGCGCCAATGGCCGGGCGTGCCGTTCGGGCCCAGCCGTGGCTTGCCGTCGTCCAGGATCTGGAAACTGCCCAGCATCCAGTTGGCCTCCATGCAGCCGGTGCCGAAGGTCCAGTGGCCCGTCACGCGGCATCCGCCCGGAACCGGCACGGCCTGGCCACCACCCGCGACGGCGGTGCCGGCGACGACGAAATCGGGGCCCTGTGCGTGCAGGTCCTGGATGCCGTCATCCGGCAGACCCAGCGTGACCAGCTTGGCGATGCTGTTGTTGGCAACGTTCCAACCGACAGACCCGCATCCCTCGGCCAGTGTTTCAACGACATTCGTATAGATCACGGGATCGACCTGCAGGCCGCCCAGAGACCGCGGCATGATCATCCGATAGAACCCGGCTTCATGCAGTTGCCCGACCAGTTCCGCCGGAAAGCATTGCTCGCGTTCGATCTGCTCGGCCAGGCGGCGCAGCGTCGGGTGCAGCGCGCGGGCCTGGCGCACCAGCGGATGCGCCGCGACATCGATCGACAGGCGTGTGTCCTCGGCCATCGAGTCCATGGGTCGTTCCCCCAGTCGTGGTTCTGCCGCACAGCCTGCGACTTTCCGGGACGGCCGTCACCTGCCGGCGGGCCAAAAGGGCGGGCCTGGACTGTCCATCGCCTGGATGGCCCTGATCCGATATCAATTGCCATCACGCGACGGAACCTGACCAGGAGCCAGCCATGCGGGACGGAGCCGAACCCTGCCGGATCGACGACCTGTTCTACCTTGAACGGGAGATCAACTATTGGGCCGGGCCGGCCGGCTACCAGGCCTGCACGGCGGGCATCCAGCGCGCACGCGACCACGCCGCCAGACATGGCATGGACCGCGTCGTCGCGTTGCCGGCATGGTCCGCCCGCTATGACGGGAACCTGGCGGACGTCGTGGCCGCGATCGACCCGTCCGGCCTGGTTTCGGACTGTGCCGGCGTCGAGATCGTGGTGATGCCGACGCCGGAAAGCCTTGTCCGCTTCGTCGCCTGGTGCGGCCAGCACGTCCGGTGGGTCTGACGTCAGCCCGCCTGCGCCCCGGCACCGACCTGCTGGCCGAGCCATGCGATGGCGTCCTTGACGCCGCCGGACCCGTGGGGGATGCCCATCGCGCCCAACGCCATCTCCACCACGCCCAGCGTGCCCAGGATCATCGGCGCGTTCACATGTCCCATATGGGCGATGCGGAACGCCTTGCCTGACAGATCGCCGATGCCGTGGCCAAGCACCACGCCGCAATTGTCCCGGCACCAGGACCGCAGCGCATCGGGATCCAGCCCCGGGGTCCGCACCACCGAAACGGTATCGGACCGTTCCTCGGGCGCGATGATATTGAAGGTCAGCGCCTGGCCTTCAGACCAGACACCGATCGCGCGCCGCGTTGCCTCGGCCAGCAGGTGATGGCGGCGGAAGGCGTTCTCCATGCCTTCCTCGAACAGCAGGTCCAGGGCCTGGCGCAGGCCGAACAGCATATGTTCGGGCGGGGTGCCGGCGAATTTCTGGTAATGGGCATCGCCCTCGCGCTCGGTCCAGTCCCAGTATGGTGTGCGCAGGCCGGCCGAGCGGTGTGCTGCCCGCGCGCGGTCGTTGGCCGCCACGAAGCCCAGGCCCGGCGGCGTCATCAGGCCTTTCTGCGACCCCGCCATCGCCACATCGACGCCCCAGGCGTCCATGTGGAACGGCATGCACCCCAGCGAGGCGACGGCATCGACCATCAGCAGCGCGTCGTGGCCGGCGGCGCGCCTGGCCTGGCTGATGGCGGCGATGTCGTTCACGACGCCGGATGCGGTGTCGATCTGCACGACCAGGATGGCCTTGATGCTGCCGTTCTTGTCCGCCTTCAGCCGAGCCTCCACCTCCTCGGGCCGGACCGCCCGGCGCAGGTCGCCTTTCAGGATTTCGACATCGACCCCCATGCGGCGCGCGCTTTCGCCCCAACCGACGGCGAAGCGGCCGCTTTCCAGGACCAGTATCCTGTCGCCCTTGGACAGCACGTTGGTCAGCGATGCTTCCCACGCGCCGTGGCCGTTCGAGATGTAGATGTACGCCCGGCCCGTGGTGTTGAACACCCGCGCGATGTCGCGATGCAGGCTGTCGGTCAGGGCCAGCAACGGCCCGGCATAGATGTCGACCGCGGGGCGGTGCATCGCCCGCAGGACCTCGTCGGGAACGGTCGTGGGGCCGGGAATGGCCAGGAATTCGCGGCCGGCGCGCAAGGTCATGGTGGTGCGTCTCTTTGTATCATCGGTTGGCGTCGGCGGGCAGGATAGCACAGCGCGCGCGGGTGGGGCCGGATTTCGCGCCTATCGGAACGACCTCCCCCTGCCTGCGCGGCGCCGCAGGTGGTAGGGTCGGGTCACGTTCCAATTCGCCGAAAGACACCGACAGCCATGGCACCACATCCCCAGCGCCTTACGGTCACCCGTCGTTCCTGGCCCCTCGCACGCCCGTTCGCGACGGCGCATGGCGTCCGGACCGCGGTCGATGTGGTGGTGGCTGACATCTCGGACGGCGATTCCCGTGGCCGGGGGGAAGGCGTGCCGCTGGCGCGGTTCGGGGAGAGTATCGAAAGCGTCGTTGCCACGCTGGACGGGTTGAAGGGCGCGGTCTCCGCGGGCCTGGACCGGGACCGTCTGCAGACCGTGCTGCCACCCGGCGCGGCGCGGGCCGCGCTGGACAATGCGTTCTGGGACATCGAATGCAAGCGTGCGTATCAGACCATAGGGGACCTGGCCGGGCTGGGAGAGGTCAAGCCGGTCGTAACCGCCTACACGATCGGCCTCGACAGCCCCGCAGCCATGGCGGACATCGCCGCCGCCAACCGTGCTCGGCCCCTGCTGAAGCTGAAGCTGGGCGGCGATGGTGATGCGGACCGGGTGCAGGCGGTGCGCCAGGCGGTGCCGGCATCGCGCCTGATCGTCGATGCGAACGAGAGCTGGGACCAGGCGCGGCTGGTCGCGATCCTGCCCACCTTGGTCGAATGCCGGATCGAATTGATCGAGCAGCCTTTGCCGGCTGATGCCGACGACGCATTGGCGCGGCTGGATCGTCCGATCCCGCTATGCGCGGATGAATCCTGCCGGGTGGTGGCAGACCTCGATCGGCTGGATGGGAAATACCAGGCCGTGAACATCAAGCTCGACAAGACGGGCGGGCTGACCGAGGCGCTGGCGCTGCTGGCCGAGGCGAAGCGGCGCGGGCTGCGTATCGTGGCGGGCGGAACGATCGGCACGTCGCTGGGTGTCGCATCGGCGCTGCTGGTGGCCCAGCAGGCCGAAATCGTCGATCTGGACGGGCCGCTTCACCTGGCGGCGGATCGTGTGCCGGGGCTGCGGTATGACGGCAGCACGATCCACCCGCCGGAAGCCAGTTTCTGGGGCTGACCGCGCCGATCAGCCGATCTGGAACTTCTCGAAAATCAGCTTCATCCGGGCGGCGGCCTCGTCAATCGCCTGGTCGATGGTCGCGCCTTTCTGGGTGACGGCTGCCTCGGCCTGTGTCCAGACATGCTCGGACAGCACCTGGGCGTAGGCTGGATTGCGATTCATCCAGTTCGGCAGCGTGGGCTGGATCAGGCCGGCCTGCACCGCGACCGGGCGATGCGGATCGTTGGGATCGGTCCAGTACGGGTCTTCCTTGATGGTCTTCATCATCACCGGCAGGTACCGGGCGCGGGTTTCCTTCAGATAGCTGTTCAGGCTTTCGGGCCGGATGAAATCGCGCAGCAAGGCCTTGCCGCCATCGGTGTTCTTCGCCCCCTTCGGGATGAAGCAGGGCGAGACCGCCAGGATGCCGAGCAGCGGCTTGCCGTCGTTGCCCAGCGGGCGGCCGTGGGTCACGAGTTCCTTGTAGTACTGGTCGGTTTTGTCGGCCTGCGCGACCGCGATCGAAATCGTCGCGTTCGGCGTCATCACCACCTGTTTGGCATAGAAGGCGTTGTTGTTGTCGACATCGCCCCAGTTGATCGCGCCAGGCGGGACGTAGCCCTTCTTGTATGGCGTGGTCAGGCGTTCCAGCGCTGTCGCGGCGGCCTTGCGCACGGCCGGGTCGTCGATGTTCAGCTTGCCGTTCTGCAGCACGATCTCCTGCCCGCCATAGGCAACCAGGAAAGCGGCGAACAGATTGCCGCTGTCGGCTTCCTTGGTCGCCATCGAATACCCGAGGCCGAAGATGCGCTTGCCCTTGCCGCGCAGCTTATCCTGCACCGTCTGGAAGAAATCGTAATACGCATCCTGCGTCTTCGGAATGTCGGCGTCGCTGAACCCGGCTTCCTGGATCAACGGCCGCCAGACATTGTTCATCAGGGTGGAGCATTTGATCGGCACGCTGTAGATCGAATACTTCTTCTGCACCGCATTGTAATACCGGGACGCGAGCAGCGCGGTCGGGATCAGCTCGGATTTCTGGCTGTCCAGCACATCGGTCAGGTCTTCCATCTGATCGTTCCACGCCGCGCGCGGCACCAGGAACCGATCGGCGGTGACGCAATGCACCAGGTCCGGCACGTCGCCGGTCTGCATGCCGGCGATCATCTTGGTGATCAGGTCAGGGTCGCTCATGAACGACAGGTTGACCTTGTTGCCGGTGCGCTTTTCCCAGTCGGCCATCGCGTTGATGATGGCCTTGTTCTCCTGCTCGTAGAACCCCTGGCTCCACCAGACCGTCACCGTGCCACCGGCGGCACGCGCCAGATAGGGCGTCGCGAGGGTGGCTGTGCCGGCGAGGCCGGCCAGGGCATGGCGGCGCGTGATCTTTGTCATGGCATGCGTGTCCTTGGTCGTTTCGGTGTTGATGGAACGAGCTATCGGGTCACCCCTTTACCCCGCCCATGGTCAGACCGCCGGTCATCTTGCGGCGGAAGCCGTAGTAGATGATCAGCGGCGGGATCGCGTAGATGATGGCGGCTGCCATCAGCAGGTTCCACGGCGCCTCGTCACCCGCCAGGAACTTGCCCAATGCCACCGGTACCGTCACGACGGATCCGCCCGACAGCAGCAGGAAGGCGTACAGATATTCGTTCCAGGACAGCAGCAGCGCATAGGTGCCGATGGCGACCAGCGCCGGCGCCATCAATGGCAGGTAGACGCGGAAGAAGATCTGGATCGGTGATGCGCCATCGATGCGCGCGGCTTCATCGAGTTCCAGCGGGATCGACGCGCCATATTGCTGGAAGATGAAGATCGCATAGGGCGTGGCGAACGTGACCTCTACCGCGATCACGGCGATCGGATTGTTCACCAGGCCGTATTTTCCCATGATGCTGTAGAACGGGATGGCCAGGAACGACATCGGGATCGTGTAGGTCAGCAGCGCTGCATGGGTCAGCATCCACCCCTTGGTGGTGCGCATCCGCCCGATCACGAAGCTGGTTAGGCTGCCGATGGCCAGCGTCAGCAGCGACACGGCGACGCCGATATAGAAGCTGTTGCCCATCTGGTTCCAGAACGACTGCAACAACCAATAGGATTGGCGGAACACGGTCTCGAACGCGATCAGGCTGGGGGCCAGCGGCAGGACGGATGTGCTGAGCACTTCCTCCTTCGCCTGCAGCGACACGCGGATGATGTTGTAGATCGGCAGCAGCGTCCAGAACAGCAGGACGAGCGAAATGATGGCGACGACCGCGTGGGAGAACCAGCGCGAGGCGCGGGGGTTCATATCGTCACCTCATTGCGGCGCAACTGTCGCATCAGCAGAACCACCAGCGGGATCAGCAATGGCAGCGCGGTCAGCACGGTTGCCATGCCCAGACGCGGATCGCCCAATTCGAACGCGTTGCGGATGCCAAGCGTGGCCAGCACATGCGTGGAAAGCGCGGGACCGCCCCCCGAAATGAAGCGCACGGCATTGAAGTCGCCCAGCGCCCAGATCGTGGAAAGCAGCGTGCACACCAGGTACATCCCCGCCATCAGCGGCATCGTCACATGGACGAACTTCTGCGTCTGCGTCGCGCCATCCACATCGGCGGCTTCGTACAGCTCCCGCGGGATGGCCAGCCGCCCGGCCAGGAAAATCAATGTCCAGAACGGCAACCATTTCCAGATATGGCCATAGATCACCGACCCGAGCGCAAGGTTGCGGTTGTCGAGCCAGGGCGGGCCATCAACCTGGAACAGATCCCAGATGATGTTGTTGATCAGCCCCCACTGCCCATTCAGCATCCAGTTGATGCTCAAGTAGCTCGGCAGCGCCGGAATCGCCCATGGCAGCATGAACACCAGCAGCAGGAACTTGAACCACCAGCCCCGGCGCGCGAAGAACCCTGACAGCAGCATCGCCAGCACAAGTTTCAGGTTTACCCCGAACAGCAGATACAGCAGCGTGTTGGTGATGGTCTGCGGATAGATCGGGTCGTCCATCAGCGCGCGATAGCTCGCCAGGTTGGTGCCCAGCCATACGCCGTAGGCGATCGGATAGATGACAAAGATCAAGAATACGGCAATATAGGGCGTGGCGAGTGCCGCGGCCCAGTACCGGTCCGCCGCGAACAGCGCGCCCCGGCGCGTCTTGATACGATGCACCGCGTGGGTGGCGGGTGTCTCCAGTGTCGCCGAGGACGGCATGGCCGAGCGTTCCCTTGTCCCTATGACCGACCCGATCGACAAGATTGCCTCGGACCGACTTCAGCGTCCTTCCCTTGTATCGCCGGGCGGTTCGCTGACCGGACTCTGTCAAGTTTGACGGCCGCGCACAATAGCGTCGTGCATGATTGGAGCCCCGGTGCAAATGGCCCATCATCCCGGATCAGCGATGCAAGAAGGAGGGAACCAGTGCGTCTGAACAACAAGGTCGCCATACTCACCGGCGCGGCCGCCGCCATCAGGAGCGAGGTCATGGGCTTCGGCGGCGCTGCCGCGCACCTGTTCGTGCGCGAGGGCGCCAAGGTCGTCCTGACCGATATCCGCGACGACCTCGGCGAACGGTCCGCTGCCGCGCTGCGCGCCGAAGGTCATGATGCGCGCTACATGCATCTGGACGTCACGTCCGAACAGAACTGGGCGCAGGTCGTCGATGCCGTCATGGCCGCCCACGGCCGTCTCGACATCGTGTTCAACAATGCCGGCATCGCGTTCCCCGGCAAGGTCGAGGATATCAGCACCGACATCTGGGACCGCGAACTCGCCGTCCATGCCAAGGGCGTGTTCCTTGGCACCCGTACGGCCATCCCGGCGATGCGCAAGGGCGGCGGCGGGTCCATCATCAACACCTCGTCAGTGATGGGGATCGTCGGCAGCCCGACCTCGCCCGCCTACTCGGCGGCGAAGGGCGCCATTACCACCTTCACCAAGTCGGCCGCGCTGCAATATGCGAAGGAGAATATCCGCATCAACTCGGTGCATCCGGGCTATGCCGATACGCCGCTGACGTCCGGCCGCTTCCACGACCCCGCAGTGCGCGAGCAACTGATCAAGCGCACGCCGATGGGCCGGCTCGGCACGGCGATGGATATCGCCAACGGCGTGCTGTTCCTGGCATCCGACGAATCGTCCTGGGTCACCGGCTCGGAGCTGGTGATCGACGGCGGCATGACGGCGCAGTAGCCGCGACGGGGGTTCAGGCTGCGCGGGTCAGCGTAACCTGCACACCGCACAGCCAGACCCCGTGCGGCCCGGTTTCCAGGCCACGGGCCGCGGCGGCGGCCAGGGTCCGGTTCGGATCGGCCACCGCCAGCGTCAGCCCGATCAGCCGTTCCCCGGCATCGCACCGGCGGAACGTGATCCGCCCGCGCGTGGGGCGCAATTCCGGCCCCGGCTGCACCGGCAGTTGCATGATCCGCCCCCAATGCGCGGCCAGCCCGTCGGGATCGGTGCTCTCCACCGTGATCGAGTCCAGCCGCGGCAAGGCATCCACCCGCACCACCGACGGCCAGTCATCGCCCGCCGGATTGTACGGGCCATCCAGCCTGTCCCCGCCATCCGTGTGGTTGAAATCGACCATCGCCGCGCGGCAATCCCGCGGGTGCAGCTGGATCCCGTGATAGCCGGGATGATCGATCGCATGGGCGATACGCACGCCGATCGCCTCGGCATTCCGCCGGCGCGACGGCACGTCGTCGCAGTCCATGATCACCATGTATCCGCCACGCCCGGCCGAGC
Organism: uncultured Bifidobacterium sp.; assembly: GCA_964478525.1. Classification (GTDB taxonomy): domain Bacteria; phylum Pseudomonadota; class Alphaproteobacteria; order Acetobacterales; family Acetobacteraceae; genus Rhodopila. The sequence continues at coordinate 3,215 of CAYZKM010000019.1, read as the reverse complement.
GTTCCAGGAAGCGGCTGGCGGCGGTGTCGTCGCGGGTGGGGACCACGACTTCCAGGATGTCGGGGCCAAGCGGGAACAGCAGGTTCTCCAGCCCGTACTCGGCGACATGCGGGTCGCGATAGCAGACCGGCACGCCCAGCACGGCGCCGATGTCGCCCTCGGCCTTGGTGATATCCGACGCAACCAGGCAGATCTGACGAAGCCGCAGGTAGCCGGCCATGATGTTTCCCCTCGTTCAGGTGCCGCAGAACGTCCGGGTCACGCGGTCTTCGGGACGTGCCGGCATCGCATAATGCTCGCTTCCGGGCTGATCGTCGAACGGCCTGGCCAGGACGCGCAGCAGCGCATGGAACGGCGCGAGGTCATCGGATCGGATGGCGGCGTTCAGGGCTGCCTCGACCAGGTGATTGCGCGGGATATAGCACGGGTTCTGGGCGCGCATCAGCGCCCGGCGTGTCTCGGGCGTGCCGGGTTCCCGTGCCAGCCGGTCACGCCAGCGGATCAGCCAGGGGATGAAGGCGGGGGCCAGAAGGCCGTCGGTCGTCTCGGCATCGCACAGGCGGCGGAAGGTCTGGGTGAAGTCGGCATGGTTGGCCGCCATCAGGTCCATCAGCGCCTGTACCAGGGCGTCATCGTCGCTGGTGCCCGCGTCCAGGCCGATCTTGCGGCGCAGCCCGCCCAGATACGCCAGGTGAAAGCGTGGCGCGAAAAGTGCCAGGGCCTGCCTGGCGGATTCGACGGCGGCCTCCTCGTTCGGATCGAGCAACGGCAGCAGGCATTCGGCCAGGCGCGTCATGTTCCAGTGCGCGATGCCGGGCTGGTTGCCGTATGCGTAACGGCCGGTCTGGTCGATCGCGCTGAATACCGCGCCGGTGTCGTATTCCTCGATGAACGCGCACGGGCCGAAGTCCAGCGTTTCGCCGGCGATGGATGCATTGTCGGTGTTCATCACGCCATGGATGAAGCCGACCAGCAGCCAGCGCGCCACCAGTTCCGCCTGGCGGATGATCACACGCTCCAGCAATGCGCGATACGGATTCGGTGCCTGCCGCGCGTCCGGATAGTGCCGGGCGATCACGTGGTCGGCCAGCAGCCGGACACCATCGTTGTCGCCCCGCGCGGCGAAATACTGGAACGTGCCGACGCGGACATGGCTGGTGGCGACGCGGGTCAGCACCGCCCCGGGCAACGCTGTTTCCCGCCGCACACGCTCTCCGGTCAGCACGGCGGCCAGCGCGCGGGTGGTCGGGATGCCCAACGCCGCCATGGCCTCGCTGACCAGGTATTCACGCAGGACCGGTCCCAGTGCCGCCCGCCCGTCGCCCTGGCGAGAGAACGGCGTCGGCCCGGAACCCTTCAGCTGGATGTCGCGGCGGCGACCGTCGCGCCCCACCACCTCGCCCAGCAGGATGGCGCGCCCATCGCCAAGCTGCGGCACGAAATGCCCGAACTGATGGCCCGCATAGGCCAGCGCGATCGACGCGGCACCATCCGGCACCAGGTTCCCCGCCAGCATCCGCACCCCGTCCGGCGTGGCGAGCATCGCCGCATCCAGCCCGAGTTCGGCGGCCAGCGCCGTGTTCAGGGCCAGCAGGCGCGGCGTGACGACCGGGGTCGGTTCCACCTTGCGATAGAAGCGCGGCGGCAGGGTTGCGTAGCTGTTGTCGAAAGCAAGGGCGACGGTCATGCGATCTTCCCGGAATGGCCAAGGCGGGCGCCGGCGGGGTGTTGCCTACGCGAACCGCCGGATCGTCTCGGCCCATTGATCGAGTTGCGGCAGGATCTGGTCCGGACCGGCGGAGTCCAGGCTGACGATCACGCGCGACACCCCGATCTGCTGATAGTGCTCCAGCGTCTTTCGATCGTTCGGCGCACCCCAGATCGTGACGGGCAGCGACGCCGGATCGCGCCCGGCCTCCTGCGCCATCTTGCGGAACTCCGGCAGGAAATCGCCGACATCGCCATAGTGCGGCCGCGACCGATGCGGAATCCACCCATCCCCATACGCGATCGCCCGGCGTGCCCCGTACGGGAACGCGCCCCCCACGATCACCGGCGGGTGTGGCTTGCGGAACGGCTTCGGCCAGGCCAGCATCGGCCCGAAATCCACCAGCGATCCGTGATATTCCGGCTGGTCCTGGGTCCAGATGGCCTTCATCGCCTCCATCCGTTCCCGCACCAGCTTCCAGCGGCCCTTGAAATCGGTGGTGCCGTGGTCGGCCATCTCCTCGGCGTTCCAGCCGCCACCGATGCCGAACAGGAAGCGCCCCTTCGACACCTGGTCGATCGAGGCCACCAGCTTCGCCGTCTGGATCGGATCACGCTGCACCACCAGCGCCACGCCGGTGCCAAGCTTGATGGTCGTGGTCGCGACCGCCGCCGCGGTCAGCGAAACGAACGGATCCATGCATTCGGCATATTTCCTCGGCAATTCGCCCCCGGCGGGAAACGCCGAATTGCGCGACAGCGGAATATGGGAATGTTCGGGTGCCCAGACCGACTCGAATCCCCGGTCCTCCAGCGCGCGTGCGAAGCCGGTCGCTTCCATCGCGTAGTCGGTGAAGAACATTGCGCCGCCGAACTGCATGATCGCTCCCCCTCGGGTTTCCGGCCATCCTACTACCAGGTGGCGCGGATCGTCATCCGGCGCAGGTCCGTCAGGCCTGCAGGATCAGCACCGGCACGTGGCGCATGGCGACAAGCCGCGACGCTTCCTGCAGGCCGATCGAGCCGGACGCGCTGTGGGTGACCACGATCAGCCGTTCCCGCATGTGCGACAGCGCGTGCAGCACATCGTCGACGCCCACATCCGGCACATGCCGCACCTGTGTCCGCCTGGTGGCGGGCGGCGGTTCGACGGCCGCATCGGGGATCAGCACGACCAGCGCGCCGTCCCCCGCAATCCGCTCCGCCACGGCCAGGCACGGATCGGCGGGATCACGCGCGATCGCGACCACCGGCCCGCGCGGATGCGGCACGCGGCGCGGCGGCATCAGCAGCACCGAGGTCCGCATCGCCTCGGCCATCCGCCGCTGCGCCTCGGACGGTGCTGCGTGGACCACCACGATGTCGGTGGGAAAGCACACGCCGGCCACGCACACATGCGGATCGCCACGCACGACCTCGAAGGCCACGCGCACACCCTGCGCCGCAACGATCTGTTGCAGGCGCCGGCGAGCGACTTCGGCCGCCTGGCGCAATTCGGTGGCCATGCG
>CAYZKM010000018.1:0-24099 GCA_964478525.1 uncultured Bifidobacterium sp. | reverse complement strand
TAGTTCAAGAGCATCAGCCCGAAGCGGGTCAGCGGCGGCTTGTCGAAGCCGAACATCTGCTTGATATCGGCCAGGATCGCCGGGTCCAGCCCCTTCGAGCCGCGATAGGTGGCCGAGGCAGCGAAATCCGACGCGGACGAACCCAGCCGCGTCGACATCCCGCCCCGGCCCTTCAGCTCGGCGATCATCTGCTCGACCGGCCCGCCGGGGGCGAACTGGATGACGGCGAAGTTGATGGCGATGATCCCGAACAGGGTCGGGATTACCAGCAGCAGGCGCCGGATCAGGTAGGCGGTCATCGGCGGGTCGGGGTGCTCATCGCCTGCGGGCGGCGTCGGTCGCGGCGGCGCGGGCCTGGTCGACCCACCAGGTGTCGAAGCTGACGCCTTCCCGGATCGGCTGTCCGGGCTTGCCGAACCGGTCCCACACCGCCAGGTTGAACACCTGCGAGCCCCAGTTCGGCACCAGGTAGTACCGCCACAGCAACACCCGATCCAGCGCGTGGGCGGCCGCCGTCAGGTCGTCCCGATTCTCGGCGTTCACCACCTTGGCGATCAGGGCATCGATCACCGGTTCGCAGATGCCCGGCGCGTTGGTGCTGCCCTTGGTGTCGCGCGCGGCGCAGCTCCAGTAATCGCGCAGCTCGGTGCCGGGAATATCGCCCTGGGCGAAGATCAGCATGATCATGTCGAAATCGAAATCGTCGATCAGGTTCTGGTACTGTGCCGGATCGACGGTGCGGACCTTGGCCTCGATCCCCAGCTTCTGCAGGTTCTGCACATAGGGCAGGGCCGGACGTTCCAGCGACGGGTCGGGCAGCAGGATGGTGAACGTCACCGGCTGGCCCTTCTCGTCGATCAGTTTGCGGTCCTTGATCTGCCACCCCGCCTGCCGGATCAGGTCCAGCGCCTTCTTCAGCTGGTCGCGGATATTGCCCGACCCGTCGGTCACCGGCAGCCGGTAGGGTTCGGTGAACAGCGCCGGCGGCAGGTCCTTGCGATACGGTTCCAGCAGCGCGAGTTCGCTACCCTGCGGGATGCCCGACGATGCCAGGTCGCTGTTGCTGAAATAGCTCGTCGTGCGGGTATAGGCGTCATAGAACAGGTTCTTGTTGCTCCACTCGAAGTCGAACAGCTCGGTCAGCGCCTGGCGCACCAGCGGATTGGCGAAGATCGACCGGCGGGTATTCATCGCATAGCCCTGCATGCCGCCGGGCAGCCGGTGCGGGTAGGTCTGGCGGAGCACCAGGCCGGACTTCACGGCCGGGAAATCATAGGCCGTGGCCCAGTTCTTCGACACGTTCTCGCTGCGGATATCGACCTTGCCGGCCTTGAACGCCTCCATCGCCACGGTCGAGTCGCGGAAATACTCATAGCGGACGCGGTCGAAATTGTTGGTGCCCTTGCCGGTCGGCAGATTTGCCGCCCACCAGTCGGGGCGGCGTTCGAAGACGATGCTGCGGCCGAGTTCGAACGCGGCGACGCGGTAGGGACCCGATCCGACCGGTGCGTCGGTCAGTGGCTTGGCAAAGTCCCGGCCCTCGAAGAAGTGCTTCGGCAGCACGGGCAGGCCGCCGACCATGATCGGCAATTCGCGGTTCTCGTTGGTCTTGAAATGGAAGACCACCCGCAGCGGCCCCTCGACCACCACGTCCTTCACATCGCTCAGCTGGATCTTGTAGCTGGGACGTCCCTTTTCCAGCAGCGTACGAAACGTCCAGGCGACATCCTCGGCGGTGACCGGCTGGCCGTCCGAGAACCGCGCCTCGGGCCGCATCTCGAACGCGACCCACATCCGGTCGGCGGGGATCTCGATGGTGTGGGCCAGGTGGCCATAGGCGGTCGCCACCTCGTCGGCCGAGGAGGTCAGCAGCGATTCCCAGATATGCCCGACCGATGATCCCGATCCCGACCCGCCGGGCATCACGATCCAGGGCACCACGCCGAAGCCGACCGCGGTGCCGCGCAGGATGAACGGGTTGAACCCGTCGAACGTGCCGACGGCGGCCAGCGAGACCTCGCCGCCCTTGGGCGCGTCGGGGTTCACATAGGGGAAATGCGTGAAGCCGGCGGGCAGGGCGGGCTTGCCCAGGATCGTCAGGCCGTGGCTGCGCGTGACCGGCGGTTCGGCGGCAAAAGCCGGGATGGCCCAGGCGAGCAGCATGGCGAAGGCAAAGGCGCGCAAGGATGATCCCCTTTCGGCGACGACGGCGGCGTCCAGGGTGTGCGGACGATCAGCCGCTGGCAACTGATGGTTTGTTAAGCAGCGCGACAGCTTGCGGCAACAGGGCCGGATCGCCGACCGACAGCACGGTGCCGTCGCTGTCCGGACGCAGGGGCTGCCCCGCCCAGTCGGTGACGCGCCCGCCCGCGCCCTCGATCACGGGCACCAGGGGCGCCCAGTCCCACAGCTTCATGTCCGATTCGGCGATGATGTCGATCTGCCCGATCGCCACCAGGCCGTGGGCATAGCAATCCCCGCCCCAGTAGTTGCGGCGGGTGGCGGCGCGCAGGTTTTCCCAGCGCGGCATCAGCGGGCCCAGCATTTCCGGCGACGTGCAGGACAGTTCGGCATCGGATAGCGCGGGGCAGGGCCGGCAGCCGACCCGCCCGCCCAACGGCCCGCGGAACGTGGTCGCCCGGCCGGAGGCGCCGATCCAGCGTTCGCCGGTGATGGGCTGGTCGATGATCCCCAGTACCGGTGTGTCGCCGTCCAGCAGCGCGATCAGCGTCCCGAAGGTCGGCCGCCCGGTGATGAACGCGCGGGTGCCATCCACGGGGTCGAGGATCCAGCGCATGCGGGCCTGCGGGCGATCCAGGCCGAATTCCTCGCCCAGCACGCCGTGGTCGGGACAGCGCTCGGACAGGACGGCGCGCATCGCCTGTTCGGCCGTGCGGTCGGCGATGGTGACGGGAGAGCGGTCGGACTTCACGTCCGCCGCGACGCCGGCCCGGAAGAACGGCCGGACGACGGCCGCGGCGACATCCGCTGCCGCCTCGGCCGCCGCGATCAGCCGGTCCATGGAGGCGATCAGGGCGTCGGCAGCGGCATCGGGGACTTCGACAGGCTGCGCAGGAAGGCAACCAGGTCCGCGCGCTGCTGTTCGTCCTTCAGGCCGGCGAAGGCCATGCGCGTGCCGGGGGCAAACGCGCTGGGCTTGTTCAGCCACTTGTTCAGGTCTTCATAGCTCCAGGTGCCAGGCACGCCCTTCAGGGCGTTGGAGAAGTTGAAGTCCTTGCCCTCGCCGTGCGGCGTGCCCAGCACGCCATACAGGTTCGGGCCGACGCCGTTCTTGCCGCCTTCCGTGAAGGTATGGCACTGGCTGCACAGCTTCTTCGCCAGGGCCTCGCCGGCGGCGGGATCGGCCTTGGCCATCATCGGCGCGATCGGCGGCAGTTCCGCGGGCTTGGCGGCTTCCGCGGCGCCATGGCCGGATTCCGCGACCTTGATGTTCAGCACCGTTTCGTGGGGACGATGCTCCCGGACCAGGATCGTACCGATCGTGCCAGTCAGAAAAAAGGCGATGCTCGCGATCAGGAAGGCGGCAACGCCTTTGTTGAGCTCCATGCTATCCATAACGGCCTGGCTTCCTCGTCGAATTACGTGCGGCGGCGCGGTATCCGGATTGGCGAGGCGGGAGGACCTGCCGTTGCGCCGGGGCCTGCGCATCCATAAGCTGTGCGCAGCATACGGAAACCGTCCCCTCCCATCAAGCCACCGGCTTGGCATTCAAGGAACTTCCCGTCCCAGTGAACCCGATTGTCGTGATTCCGGCACGGATGGCCTCGGTCAGGCTGCCGGGCAAGCCGCTGGCTGACATCCATGGCAAGGCCATGATCGTGCATGTGCTCGACCGTGCCCGCGAAGCCGGGATCGGCCCGGTCGCCGTCGCCTGCGGCGACCAGGCGATCGCCGACGCCGTGCACGCCGCCGGCGGCACCGCGGTGATGACCCCGCCGGGCCTGCCATCGGGGTCCGATCGCGTGCGCGCCGCGCTGGATGCGCTGGACCCCGAGCGCAGGCACGATGTCGTCGTCAACCTGCAGGGCGATGTGCCGACGCTGGACCCCGCGCAGCTGCGCCTGGTGGTGCTGCCGCTGGCCGATCCGGCGATCGACATCGGCACGCTGGTCGTGCCGATCACGTCCGACGAGGAAGCCAACACCGCGTCCTTCGTGAAGGCTGTCTGCGCGTTTCCGGGCGATGATCCGGTGGCGCCGGCGCTGTATTTCTCCCGCGCGCCGATTCCCTGGGGCGATGGCCCGCGCTGGCACCACATCGGCATCTACGCCTATCGCCGAGCGGCGCTGGACAGGTTCGTCGGATTGCCGCCAAGCCAGCTGGAGCAGCGGGAGGGGCTGGAACAGCTTCGCGCGCTGGAAGCCGGCATGCGAATCGCCTGCGCGCGCATGGAACACGGCCTGTTCGGCGTCGATACGCCCGCCGACCTGGAGCGTGCCCGTCAGTTGTTGAACCCGAAAGCATAATCCCGCATGAGTGGAACCATCGCCTTCCAGGGCGTGCCCGGCGCCTATTCCGACCTGGCCTGCCGCAACGCCTATCCGTTGATGACCACGCTGCCCTGCGAAACCTTCGAGGCCGCGATCGAGGCGGTGCGTGACGGGCGCGCCGACCTGGCGATGCTGCCCTGCGAGAACAGCCTGGCCGGGCGCGTGCCCGACATCCACCATCTGCTGCCCGAATCCGGCCTGTTCGTGGTGGGGGAGCAGTTCCAGCGCGTCGAGCACTGCCTGTTGGGCATTCGCGGCGCCACGATCGCGGGGCTGCGGCGGGCGCATTCCCACCCGGTGGCCCTGGGACAGGTGCGGCGTGTGCTGAAGGAGCTGGGCCTCGCACCGGTGGTGGAGGGCGATACCGCCGGTTCGGCGCAGCTGATCGCGCAATGGGGCAAGCCGGAGGAAGCAGCGATCGCCTCCTCGCTGTCGGCCGAGATCTATGGATTGGATATCCTGCGCGCCAATGTCGAGGACGCGGCGCACAACACCACCCGGTTCTATGTGGTGGCCAGGCGCCCGACCACGCCGGAACCGTCGGTGCCGAACCTGATGACCACGTTCGTGTTCCGGGTACGCAACGTGCCGGCGGCGCTGTACAAGGCGCTGGGCGGATTCGCGACCAACGGCGTGAACATGACCAAGCTGGAAAGCTACATGCTGGCCGGGCGCTTCGCCGCCACGCAGTTCATGTGTGACGTCGACGGCCATCCGGAGCACGCAAATCTGCGCCGCGCGCTGGAGGAGCTGCAGTTCTTCTCCTCCGAGGTGCGCATCCTCGGGGTGTATGCGGCCGCACCCTTCCGGCTGGCGCAGGACGAGGCGGACTGACCCGGCGGGCGGGCCTCAGCGCCCGCGCTTCGGCGGTGCGGCCTTCGCGGCGGGCCTGGCGCGGGATTTCGGCTTCGGATCGATCTCCATCCCGCTCAGGCGTTCGATCAGGGCGCGGTAGTTGTCCAGGTAGTCCGCCATGGACAGGTTCTTCTCGGCGTATTTCCGCGCATTGGCGCGCAGGCGCTGGTTCAGCGTCCGGTTGCCGACCACCTCCAGCACCGCATCCGCCAGGCCCTTGGGATCGAAGAACGAGGCGAGCAGCCCGGTCCGTCCGTCGGTGATGAATTCGCGCACGGGCTGGGTGTCGCTGCCGACGATCGCGCAGCCCAGGGCCATCGATTCGCGCAACGACCAGGACGCGACGAACGGGTAGGTCAGGTAGACATGCGCGTCGGATCGTTTCAGCAGCGCCAGATACAGGTCGTAGCCGATGCGGCCGGGGAAGGCGACGCGGGCGGTGTCGATACGATCCCCGACCTCTCGCATCATCAGCTCCCGCCAGGTGCCGCCCTGCGGCGGCATGATGCCATAGCTGACGCCGTCGGACCCGACCATCACCACCTTCAGGTCCTTTCGCGCCCGCATCAGGTGCGGCAGCGTGCGCATCATCAGATGAAAGCCGCGATACGGTTCCAGATCGCGCGAGACATAGGTGACCAGCGCATCGGTCGGCTCGATGACCATCTCGCCGATCTTCAGGGGCGCGTGCCGGCCCGCCGGGTCCGGCCGGCAGACATCGAGGTCGACGCCTTCCCACAGCAGTTCGATCTGCTTCTGCGCCCAGTCGGGATAGGTGGATAGCTGCCATCTGGTCGGCGAGTGCCCGTACTGACCCAGGTTCAGGGCGATATGGTTGATCGCGTTCTTCGCGCGAATGCGGGGAAAATCCATGACATGGCTGGGAAATTCCGGATCGAACCCGACATCGGCCTTTTCCGTGTCGTAATAGAATTCGAAATAGCCGAGCATCGGCACGCCGGGCCAGACATCGACCAGGTTCAGCATCTCGCCCCAGCCATGGTGGCCGACGATCATGTCGGGCGTGAACCCCAGGTTCTTCAGGTTCATGGCCACGCGCCACACCGCCTCGGCCCGCCGCACGCCGCCATCCAGTTCGCGGGCGGCGACATGGGTGTCGGGCGAGGACATGGCCGGCTTGGTGTACGGCACCTTGCGGACGCCGCGGATTTCATTCGCATTGGGCTCGGTGATGAAGACGATCTCGTGCCGCTTCGACCGGGCCAGGTGGCGCAGGATGTGCAGGAACTGCCCGGGAAAGTTCTGATGGACGAACAGGAATTTCACGACGGGGCGGCCCTGTGGGTTCTCACCGGGGTGGCGCGACGGGCCGCCCGGGCTGGATGATCGCTATGGCGCCCGGACGCCACGGTCCGGGCCTGGTCCGCGGACGGCGGGGGATGCCCCGCCGTCCGGATCGGCCTCGGCTCAGCGGCGGGGGGTGCGCGCGGGCGCCTTGGCCGCGGCCTTGCGGGCCGGGGTGGGCTTCGGCGCGGGGGCCGCGGCCTTTTTCGGTGCCGCCTTGGGCGGGGCGGCTTTCGGTGCGGCCGCCGCCGCTCCGGGGCGCGGATGCAGTTCGATACGGAACGATTCCAGCGCGGCCAGGCTCTCGGCCTCGCAGGCCTCGCCCATCGGCACCGGACCGACCGAGGTGCCGTCGATGAAGGTCGCGGCATAGGTGCAGTCGAACTGCTTCGCCGCCTCGCCCTTCAGCCGGATCTTCAGGCCCAGCAGGGGCAACGCCATGCCGCGGCTGCCGCAGAACTTGCCGCCCTCGACCCAGGGCGACAGCCAGCCGCGGCCCAGCACGCCCTGGTATTCGATGTCGGCGGCGGTGATCAGCTGCGAGGGTGCCAGGCCGAAGCCTTCGATCCAGGCCTTGCTGCCGGCGGTGCCGATCCACTGGCCGATCTGTCCGCCGACGTCACCCTGGCGCTGGATATGCGCCATGATCTCGGGCGCGGCCTCGGGGCCGGCCGGTTCGGCCTGCACCACCGGCGGCGGTTCGGCGGCGGGTTGGGCCGGGGCCTCGTCACCGCTCAGGCGCAGCACCTGCAGTCGTGGCGCGGCGTCGCCGGTGCGGCCGGACTGATAGATCGACACCAGAATCTGCGCCGTCGCGTCCTGCACGTTGACCAGGGCGGCGGTGCCGTCCAGCCAGCCATCGGCGCGGAACGTGGTGATCGACACCGCGCCGGCCGGCTGGTGGCGCGACGGCGTGCGGGTGATGCGCACGCCGGGCAGCCCGGTCTCGGGGTCTGGCAGCGGCCCGCCAGGGGCCGGGAACACGCAGAACAGGCCGCGTTCCAGGGTCATGACATGGGCCGACACGCGCAACTCCGCCACGCGGCCGGCGGCCGCCGCTTCCTGCTCCGCGGCAGAGGGGGCGGGCTGCGGGGCCGGCGCGGCGGGGGTGGCGTCGGGCGCGACGGCAGGCGCGGACATGCGTTTGTCTCGTGTGCTGGGAGTGCGGGGCATTACGGGCCTTTTCCGGCTTGGTGGGATGGGGTGGGTTTTGCGATGGCGTGCGCGGGTGCGTGTTGGTGGTTGGCTTTCCCTGATGCCATGGCATGGATTAAGGCGTTGTTAATAGCATTAGGCGGCAGATGGGGCGGAAGTAGAAATCCGCGCCCGGTGTGTCGAATTCTCTCCGCCGGCGCGCCCATGTCAAAGGCCGCGACATTCAGGCCGGCCTGCCACAGCTCCCCCAGCGCCATGCACCAGGTCTCCGGCCAGATCGACGGCAGGAATCCGAGATCCGCCCGCTGGCCCGCGATCAGCCCCGCCGCGTCCGCCGCGGCATAGGCCCCGGTGACGAAGACCCGCCCGGTCGCCGCCAGCCGGTCGTCGCCGATCGTCGTGCCGACGACGATGAACTCCAGGTCCAGATCGCGCGCCGCCGCGTCGCGGGCGCAGGCCAGCAGGATGTCATAGCCCTTGTGCACGCCGATGGCGCCGGCGACGCAGACCCGTGGCCGGACGCCCGGGCGCGGAAGGGCGGGTGCCGGTGCGGGCAGGGCGGCATCGTCGTGATGCGCCACCACCGCGGGATCGAGACCCGGAAACTGCCGCGCGATCCTGTCGGCCGCATCGCGCGACGGTGCGATCAGCCGCCGAGCACCGGCCAGGAAGGCGGCGGATCGGACGCGATGGTCGCGGATGGAGATCGCCTCGCCGGTCAGGCTGCCATGATCGGCCACGCAGGCCTCGCAGCCGGCGATGGCCGGTTCTCCGCAATACCGGCCATCGCCGCCGACCAGAGAGATGCGCGGGCAGAACCAGAGGTAATCATGGACATGCGCGTCGTACGGGCAGCCGAGGCGCGTGATCAGCTGGTATATCGCCGGGTGATGCCCCAGCAGGTGATGCGCCTCGACGGCCGCCGGGTGTTCGGCGCGCAGCAGGCGGAGCGCGGCGGGAAGCTCCTGCGGCAGGCGAAAGCGCAGGTTGGGGTAGTGCGGTTCGGTCCCGTCGCTGATTTCGACGGCGTCCGCGGCCGGGGATGGGCGCAGCACGATCGGGCGCAGGCCGGCGGCACGATAGTCGGCCACGGCCTGCGCGACGCGCCGCTCGACCCCGCCGCCCTCGGCATGGGTGACCAGGATGGCAGCACCCTTGCCGCGCCCGCGCCCCGCCCGCCAGCGCTGCAGATCGATCGCACGCCGGAACGGGGCCAGCGGGTCGGCGCGGATGAAGCCGTCGATCAGCGCGCCATAGCCCGGATGCATGGTTTCCAGCATCGCCTGGTTGCGCGCGCGCAGATGGGTGCCGACCGAGCCGAACGATCGCCCACCGCAATGACCGACGAACAGGCCGGGCAGCGCCATGTGCCGCCAGCCCAGGCGGCGGGCGCGCAGGCAGAAATCATTCTCCTCGCCATAGCCCTGGGCGAACACGTCGTCGCGCAGCCCGCCCACGGCGTCCAGGCAATCCCGGCGGATATACAGGCAGAACCCGACGCCGACGGGGATCTCGGTGGTCGTATCGGCGCAGGCGCGTTGGGCCAGGCGATCCATGCGGATGGTCGCGGCCAGATCGGGGATCAGGTTGTCGGCGCCGTCGCCCGGATAGCTCAGGATCGCCGCGTCGTTCGACAGCGGGGTCACGGTGCCGGTGTCGGGCGTGGCGCGGGCGGCCTTGCGCAGCCGGTCCAGCCAGCCCGGCGGCACCAGCGTGTCGCTGTTCAGCAGCACCACGTCGCGCCCCGCCGCCATGCGCATCCCGGCATTGGCCGCGCCGGGAAAGCCCAGGGTGCGCGGGTTGCGGATCAGGACGATCCGCCGCCGGGCGGCCAGCGCGTCCAGCGCCTGGCGCAGCGCGGCGTCGGGAGAGGCATCGTCGACCACGATGATCCGGGTCGGGGCGCGGACCGAGGCGAACAGGCTGTCCAGGCAGGCCAGCGTCAGGGCGCGCTGCCCGTGCACCGGCACCACGACATCGACGCCGCGCCGCTTGCGATCCGCTCCGGCCGGGGCGGGCGGCAGCGGCAGGTCGGCCGGCAGGGCAGGCGGCAGGGCGGTGCCCGCGCTCGGCAACCGGCTGCCATAGCCGCGCCCGATGGCGGCGGCGGCGGTCGCGGCGGCGGCGACCAGGGCACCGAGCGCGAGAGGGCTGCCATACAGGTCCCGCCCGTCCTGGTCGCGCACATGCAGCGGGCCGGCGAACCCTGCCAGCGCCGCGGCCGGCACGGCGAAGCCGCGCGGATGGGCCAGCGGGCCGAGGTCGGGGATGATCACCCCGGTGTCGTCGGCCTGGACCCGGAGCGACCGCCTGCCGGTGGCATCGGTGACGACCAGGCCGGCGATACGGGACGGATCGGCCGGATGCCAGGCCCAGCCGGCCAGGCCGCCATCCTTCGTATCCACCAGCCCGGCGGTGCGGCGGATGGCGCGGATGTCGACCGGGCTGCCCAGCAGGTGCTGGCCGTCGATCGTGACTGACAGCACCAGGCCCGAGGCCCAGCCCGCAGGCAGGCGCGTGCCCTTCACAGGCCGCCCGTCCAGCGCGATCGCGACCGTGCCGGGCCGATGTGGATGCAGGGCCAGGGTTCCGTCGAAATGCAGCCCGCACCAGCCCGGCGCGCCGGTGGACCGGGTGATGTCGCCGGCCAGTGCCGCGATGTCGCGCTGGGGCACGTGGCGCGACAGGGCGCGGGACAGGGCATCGGCCGCCTGCCAGGGGGTCAGCAGCCGCAGCTGCGCCGCCGCCAGGCCCATCCATGCTTCCCGGATGTCATGGCGTTCGGCAATCGGGCCGAACAGGTCGGCCGATCGCGCGGGATCGGTCGCGAGCAAGGCGGCGGCCAGCGAGAGTGCGATGTTCGGGTCACGCGGCACCAGGCGGTGGGCACGGTCGAACCAGCGCAGCGCGGCATCCGGGTCACCCGCCGCGGCCAGGGATTGCGCCGTCGCGACCGCGGTCCGGGCAAGCGATGCCGCTTCAGGCTCCCGGTCAGGGGGGCCGGCGGTCATGGGTCAGTCGCCGACCGCCTGCGGCTGGGCCGCGTCGGTTGGGGGCGGCAGCGCCGACAGGTCGGCCTTGGCGTCCTCCAGCCCTTGGGCGATGGCGCGTTCGAACCATTTCCGGGCGGCGTCGATATCCTGCTCGCCGGCCAGGCTGCGGGCCAGATAGCGGCCCAGCATCATCTGGGCATAGGGATGGCCGCGTTCGGCCGCGGCGTGGAACCAGCGCTGAGCGGCGGGGCGGTCCCAGGGCACGTCATGTCCGCCGCCCTTCATGGCGCCGACGGCGAACATTGCCCCGACATGGCCCTTTTCGGCGGCCTTCTCGAACAGTTCCAGCGCGCCCGGGTGGTCCTTGGGGCCGCCGCGTCCGCTCAGCATCATGTCGGCCAGCATCACCTGCGCCTCGATCATGCCGATATCGGCGGCGCGCTTGATCCATTGGCGGCCTTCCTCGGGGTTGGCATCGACGCCACGGCCCTCGACCAGCATCCGCCCGTACCAGTACTGCGCGTTGATCACGCCATCCGCCGCGCGGCGCAGCCATTCGGCGGCCTTGCGCTCGTCTTTTTCGATGCCGACGCCCTCGGCCAGGCAGACGCCGAAATTGAAGGCCGCGATCAGGTCGCCCGAGGCCGCCGCCTGCTCGAACCATTCCCGCATGCGCAGCGAGTCCTGTTCGTCGCCATGGCCGCGCAGCAGCAGGTTGCCCAGATCGACGCGCGAGTTGACGTCGCCCGACTCGGCCGCGGTGCGCAGCAGGCGGGTGGCTTCGTCCTGGTCGCGAGGCACGCCGGCACCGGTCAGGTACAGCATGCCCAGGGCGCGCGCGGCCCCCTTATGGCCGGCATCGACGGCGCGTTTGAACCAGGTGGCGGCCTCGGCATAGTTCGGCGGCAGCGTGCCGCCGCCCTTGGCATACAGATCGCCCACCATCGCCGCCGATTCCGGATCGCCGGCCAGGGCGGCGCGACGCAGCCAGGATTCGCCCTCGACCGGGTTCTTGGCGATGCCGGCCCCGGTCAGCAGCGCATAGCCCCAGCGGGCCTGCGCCGAGCGATGGCCTTTCTCGGCGGCCTGGCGATAGAGGTTGGCGGCGGCCTCGCGGTTCTGCGTGACGCCTTCCCCGACGCCGCGATCCAGCACCATGCCGTACAGATACATGGCCGAGGCCAGGCCCTTTTCCGATGATTCCTTCAGCAGGTGCACAAGCTCGACCTGCACCTTGGGGTCGGACGTGTCGCGGGCCAGGATCATCGCATAGCCAAGCTGCCCCTGCGGGCACTTGGCCGCGGCCGAGGATTTGTACAGCGCCTCGGCTTCCTCGGCGCTGCGCAATTCCTCGGGGCCGGAGGTCAGGATGAAGGCCAGCACGGCCTGGCCCTCGGCCGACCCGCCCTCGGCCGCCTTGCGGGCCCATTTCGCGGCGGTGGTGAAGTCGGGCGCGGTGGTGTCCTGCGCCGAACCGAACAGCCCGCCGCCCGACCCGCCGCTGTCCGCCTGCCCGGGCGCCATGCCGTGCAGGCACAGCGTGGCCAGCAGGGCTTGGGCCTCGACATAGCCGTTCGAGGCCGCCCGCTCCATCCACCGCGCGCCTTCCGGGCGGCTTGGCGGCACCCCCGCGCCTTCCAGATAGGCGCGACCGACGCGGTATTCCGCCTCGGGGATCCGGCCCTTGGCGGCCCGGACCAGCAGCGGGAAGGCTTCCTTCGGCTTGCTCGCCTCGGTCAGGCCGATCGCCCGCTTCAGCGCCAGGCGGGGCGACAGCCCGCCGATCAGTCGGTCGATGACACCCATGACGATCAGCGTCCGCAATACGGGGAGAAGATGGTCACGGCTCTCGCATACCCTCCGACGCCAGCGGAATGACGCGGCCAAGCAGATAGCGCATGACGGTCCGCTGCCCGACCTTGATGTCGGCGGTGACGGGCATGCCGGGCATCAGGCGGAAGTTCTTGGGCACGTCATGCAGCTCGACCCGGTCGATCGCGATGCGCGAGCGGTACCAGACCGCCGAGCTCGGCGTGTTGGACGATGGCGAGATCGCGCCTGTCGGGTTCCGCTGTTCGTCCATGACGGTGAAGCTGTCGGGGCTGATCATGCGGACGGTGCCGTGCGCCATGCCGTACTGGGTGTAGTTGAACGTGTCGAACTTGATCGCGACCGGGTCGCCGACACGGACATAGCCGTCCTCGGTGCCGGGGATGTTGGCCTCGACCTCAAGCGGCGCGTCGGTGGGCACCAGGGTGATGAACTGCTGGCCCGCGGTCAGCACCGACCCGACCGAGACCTTGCTGACGGTCAGGATGATGCCGTCCATCTCGGCTTTCAGCTCCACCAGCTCGCGGCGCAGCTGCGCCTTGTTCAGCGCTTCGCGCGCATCGGACAGCTTCGACGTTGCGTCGGCTAGCTTTTCCGAGGTGTCGACGTGCCAGTTCTGCTGATAGCCGTTGCGTTCGGCGACCAGGGCCGCCAGGTCGCGCTTGGCCGAGGCGACGGTCTGTTCCGAGGAGTCCATGTAGCGCTGCATCTCCGCGCGCGTGTCCATGGCCGCCAGGGTGTTGATCTTGCTGCCGACGTTCAGCCGTTCCAGCTCCCGGCGCATGGCTTCCAGCGACTTCGCGTATTGCAGGCGGTCGTGATAGCCGTCGGCGTCGGACTGGGCCCGGGCGATCGTGGCCGCCAGGCTGCTCATTTTCTGGTTATAGCCTTCGATCTTGTAGTTGTACTCGGCCTGCCGCTGGGCATAGATCGCCGCCTGCAGGGCCAGGTTCGGGTCGAGGCCGGTATAGGTGAACGGGCGCGACTCGGCTTCGGCCTGCAGGCGGGACACCTGTGCCTGCAGCGAGCCGACCTGCGCCTGCAGGGCCGACATGTCGGCCGCGACGAAGGTGGGGTCCAGCCGTGCCAGCACCTGGCCGGTCTTGACGATGTCGCCCGGCTTCACCTCGATCGTGCGCACGATCGAGGTATCCAGCGGCTGCACGACCACGGTCGCGGCTTCGGACACCACCTTGCCGGAGGCGGTGACGACGGTGTCGACCGGGATCACCGACAGCGCCGCCAGCGAGGCAACGACCAGCGTGGTGACCAGCAGCGCGATCGACTTGGCCAGCCGTGGGACCGGCGCGTTGACGATGGCGGTCGAGGGGGACTGGAACTCGAGAATCGCCGGCAGGGTCGGGTCGGACCGGTCGACGATCGCGAGATCAGTCGCCTTGGAGGAGGCTCGGAGCGAGGGCGGCATGTCGGGGACCCTGGTTGTCGATGTGGCGGTTCTGCTGTGCCCAAAGCTGGCGATAGACCGAGCAGCGTTCCAGCAGGACGTTGTGCGGCGCGATATCCATCAGCTTGCCCTGGTCCAGCACCATGATCTGGTCGCACTGCACCAGCGAGGACAGCCGGTGCGAGACGATGACCATGGTGCGGCCGCGGGCGATGCGCAGCAGGTTGGCGTTGACCAGCGCTTCGCTCTCGGGGTCGAGGGCGCTCGTCGCCTCGTCCAGGATCAGGATGCGCGGGTCGGTGATCAGCGCGCGGGCGATCGCCAGGCGTTGGCGCTGCCCGCCCGACAGGTTCGGCGACCCCTCCTCGATATAGGTTTCGTACCCGTTCGGCATCCGCTCGATGAATTCCTCGGCCCCCGCCAGGCGGGCCGCGCGCACCGCGTCCTCCAGCGTCAGGCCCGGACGGCCGGCCAGGATGTTTTCGCGGATCGACCCGCGGAACAGGAAATTCTCCTGCAGGACGGTGCCGAAGCTGGACCGCAGATGGCGCAGGTTGATTTCGCGCAGATCGGCGTTGTCGATCTTCACGAAGCCGGAATACTCGCGGTTGATGCCCTGCAGCAGCCGCGTCATGGTCGACTTGCCCGACCCGGACCGGCCGACGATGCCCAGCATCGTGCCGGCGGGCACCGAGAAGGTGATGCGGTCCAGCGCCGGCGTCTTGGTGCCGGAATAGGTGAACGTCACGTCCTGGAACGACACCGCGCCGGCGAATTTCGGCCGCAGCCCGCCCGATGCGGCGTCGCGCTCGATCGGGCGGTTCAGGACATCGGCGGCCTGGCCCATCGCCGCGCCGACTTCTTCCCACTCCTCCATCAGCCGGGCGAGGCCGACCAGCGGGGCGCTGACGCGCTGGGACAGCATCATGAAGGCGAACAGCGCGCCGACCATGAACCCGCTCTGGTCGGTCAGCGCCATGTAGGCGCCCAGCAGGATCACGCCCATCCACATGAAGCGCTCGATCGGGGTGACCAGCGTCTGCGGCCAGTTCGAGATCTTGCCCATGGCCAGGCGGTACTTGCCTGCCTCGGCCACGCGCTCGTCCCACAGGGCCTTCCGCTGCGGTTCCAGCGCCAGCGACTTCACGGTCTTGATGCCGAACACCGTCTCGCCCAGCGCGGCGGACTTGTTCGTCTCGGCCGTTACGACCTTCGAGAACACGACGCGGATCGGCTTGAGGAACGAGACGATGATCAGCGCGATGATCGTCGCACAGATCAGCACGATCCAGGCCAGGGTCGAATTCAGCCAGAACAGGAACGGCAGCAGCACCGCCAGGGTGATCAGGTCCAGGAAGGTGGTCAGCAGCTTGCCGGTGATGAATTCACGCACCTTGTGGATCTGCGAGACCTTGTACATCGTCTCGCCGGCCGGGTGCTTCTCGAAATAATCGAGCGGCAGGCGGATCAGCCGGTTGAAGATGTGCAGGTTCAGCTTGGCGTCGGTGCGGGTGCCGACCACCAGGATGATCAGCCGGCGGGCATAGCCCAGCAGCGTCTCGTACAAGACCATGATGCCGACGATGACCGACAGCAGGAACAGCGTCGAATAGCTGTGATGGGTGATCACCTTGTCGGTCACCTGCATGACCAGCAGCGGCGGCAGGATGGTCAGGAAGCTGATCGCGAACGAGGCCAGCAGCAGGTCGCGCAGCGACTTGCCTTCCTTCATCACCAGGCTGAACAGCCAGTTCATGGTGAACGGGGGATCGGCCTCGGCCTGGTCACGCTGCGCGCGCAGCAGCACCGCCTCGCCGGCCCATACTTCGGACAGGCGGGCTTCATCGACCGGCACCGGACGTTCGGATTCCGACGTGCGGGGGTCGCGCAGCAGGACGACTTTGGCTTCCGTGCTGGCGCCGACCAGCAGCGCGGCGGACCCGTCGTTCAGCAGCAGCACCACCGGGCCGCCACCGCCCAGGCCCATCAGGTGGCGCCATTTCAGCCGCATCGCCCGCGACCACATCCCCGCCCCCTGCGCCCAGGTCGACAGCGCCGCCGGCGTTGGCACGGTGGCGCCGGCATCGAGGCGGAATTCATGCGGATCGAGTTCCAGCCCGTAGTAGCGGGCAGCGGACATCATCGCCAGCAGGCGCGGATGGATCGGCGCGTCCGACGCGCCATCGGAAGCCCTGGACATGCCGGCCCCGTCGCCGCCACCATCGGCTGCGGCGCCCTCGTTCGCGGGCTGGCGGCCTAGCCAGGTCTGGCCAGGCGGGTGTCCATCAGAAATATCCACGAGCGAACCCTCTTGGAGGTGTTTTGGACAGCGGGCCCCTGTTCAGGCCATGCCGTCGCGTGAAATCGTCGAACCTGCGTCGGACCCGACATCCGTCGACCCTAACATCCATTGCCGCACGGCCCCGCGTCCACGAGTTTATGCGAGTCTAGCACATCGGTGACGCCGAGCGGCGGAACAAAAACGGCGCATGCCTGAACGTGGTTGTGAAAAGACCACCCGGATATGGCAAGAAATGATGAAAAATACAAGAATTCTCTGATTTTCGATCTGGTTCCCCACCGTGACGAACGGTGACGAATCGTTGCACCGGCACATGACACGACATTTCAGTGCTTGGGTTGCCAGCCTTCGTAGCTTATGACACCGCCTTCCCTGAAGGACAAACAAATCGTGATCGTCGAGGATACCGTCGGCGCCTTCGTCCCAGGACCCCGCTTCGAACATCCCCCGCTGGGCACCGGGCGACTGTCCGGCACGACATTCGCGGTCAAGGACCTGTTCGACGTCGCGGGATCGGTCACCACCTATGGCAATCCGGACTGGGCCGCCTCGCATCCACGGGCCGTTGCTACAGCACCCATCGTTACCGCGCTGCTTCAGGCCGGTGCGCACATGGCGGGAAAGACCCGGACCCATGAACTCGCCTACGGCTTGACCGGGGAGAATGTCTGGTACGGCACGCCCCTGAACCCGCGCGGCCATGATCGCTTTCCCGGCGGGTCCTCCGCCGGCTCCGCCGCCGCGGTGGCGGCCGAGCTGGTGGATTTCGCGCTGGGGTCGGATACCGGGGGGTCGGTGCGGATCCCCGCCAGCTATTGCGGCCTGTTCGGCATCCGCCCGACCCATGGGGCGATCAGCCTGGCCGGCGCCTGCCCGCTGGCGCCCAGCCTGGACACGCCGGGCTGGTTCACCCGCAGCGCGTCCCTGCTGGCCGGCATCGGCGACGTGCTGCTACCCGGCACCCGCGCCGGCGCCGACGGCCCGCTGATCCGGGTCGAGGAAGCCTGGATCAACGCCCAGCCGGCGGTGGCCGAATGCCTGCACACCGCGCTCGACCGGCTGGAAACCCTGCGCGGCCGCGCAGTCGGCGTGCGCCTGCTGCCGGAAGGCGTCGACGCCCTGTTCGACCATGTCCGCGTCGTCCAGGCCGAAGAAGTCTGGGCCTCGCTCGGCCCCTGGGTGGAAGCGACCAAACCGCGCCTCGGGCCGGGGGTGAAGGAGCGTTTCGCCGCCGCCAGGGCCATGACCCCGGCCATCGCGGCGACCGGCCGAGCGTTCCGGCGGGTGTTGCAGGGCCGGGTGCGCCCGTTGCTGGGCGGCGGGGCGGTGATGGTCTATCCCACCAGCCCCTGCGTCGCCCCGCTGGTCAGCGCCGAACTGCCGGAACAGGACCGCATCCGCCAGGCGACGATGGGCGTGACCGCCATCGCCGGGTTCTGCGGCCTGCCCGAGGTGACCCTGCCGGCCGGCGAGGTCGATGGCATGCCGGTCGGCCTGTCGCTGGTCGCCGGCCCCGGACAGGACCGGGCGCTGCTGGCCTTCGCCTGCGATGTCGCCGAGATCCTGGGCCTGACGGTCTAGCGCGCTTTTCGGCTGACCGTAAACGGTCAGCGTGCTCTATCCTATTGTCTGATCGCATGATTCACCCGCTGCCACGGTTCCGCTCAGCGTGATCATGCTCTAGGACCGCTCGGTCTATGAATCCTGGGGCGCCGGCAGCCGCAGCGGCACCAGCAGCAGCGCGGCCAGCAACGCCACCCCGCCAGCGATCAGCAGCACAAGCTGCGCCGGCAGGGCGGTGACCAGAGGCGCCGCCAGCGTCGGGGCCAGCGCCTGGGCGATCTGCACCGGCACCGCGAACCAGCCCAGCATCGTGGCATAGCCGGCCGGTCCGAACAGGGCCAGCGGCAGCGTGCCGCGGTTGATGGTCAGGATCCCGTTGCTCATGCCGTACAGCACGGCGAACACCACGGCCGCCACCGGCCCGCCGCCCAGCAGCACCAGCGCGCCCAGCGGAAACAGCAGCGCGCCGAGGCGGGCACGGGTCAGCAGGCCGATGCGGCGGCCGACCGTCGCCTCCAGCACGCGTCCGGCCACCTGGCCCGGCCCGATCAGGGACCCGACCAGCACGGCCTGCGCCAGGGTCAGCCCGATCCCCTGCATCAGGGTCAGGATGTGCACGGCGATGGCCGAGGTGATCAGCCAGCGCAGGGCGAAGAACCCGGCCAGGCAGATCGTGGCGGGGCGGCCGGCGCGGCCCCGGGTCCCGGGCGCGGCCGGCGCGGCGGCGCGCGGGCCGGCGGGGGACGGCGGCACCAGCAGCCAGACCATCGGCAGGTTCACGCACAGCATCAACCCGGCATAGGTTGCCATCAGGCCGCGCCAGCCCAGCGGCGCGATCAGCGCCGCACCCAGGGTCCAGAACACCGCGCTGGCAAAGCCGGCCACCAGGGTCACGCCGGTGATGGTCGGCCCGGCCTCGCGTTGCAGCAGCGCGCCCACGGTGGCGAAGGCGGCGTCGTACAGCCCCATCGACATGCCGACACCGATGACGGTCCAGCCGGCATACCACGCGGGCAGGTTCGGCGCGGCCGCCAGTATGGCCTGTCCGGCGGCGATGGTCAGGATACTGGTCAGCAGCGCGCCGCGCCCGCCATGCCGGTCGATCCATCGGCCCACCCGCGGGGCGCAGGCGCCGCTGACCAGCAAGGACCACGAGAACGCGGCGACCACCGCCACCGGTTCGGCGCCCATCGCGCGGGCGGCGGGTTCGGCCAGGATCGCCGGCAGATAGAACGACATACCCCAGGTCAGCAGCTGGTTCAGCCCCAGGACAACGGCCAGGCGCCGGCGCGCGATCATCGGGCTGGCGGAGGGGCCGTGTCCCCCTGGCCCAGGCAGCGCTGCAGCAGCACGCTGTCCAGCCAGCGCCCGTGCTTGTAGCCCACCGCCTGCAGCACCCCCACCAGGCGGAAGCCGCAGGCCTGATGCAGCCGGATCGAGGCGTGGTTGCCGCTGTCGCCCACCACCGCGATCATCTGGCGCAGGTCCAGCGCGTCGCAGGCGGCGACCAGCGCCGCCAGCAGCCGCTTGCCGACCCCCTGGCCCATCGCGTCGGGGCGCAGGTAGATCGAGTTCTCGACCGTGTCCCGATACGCGGCGCGCGGGCGGTAGGTGCCGGCATAGGCGTAGCCCAGCAGCACGCCATCGCGTTCCGCGACCAGATAGGGCAGCCCCTTGCCCAGGATTTCGTTGCGCCGCCGCCGCATCTCCGGCTCGGTCGGGGCCTCGGTCTCGAACGAGGCAACCCCGTGGCGGACGTGATGGCCATAGATCGCGGCAATGGCCGGAATGTCGGCGTCGGCACAGGGGCGGATCATCAGCTCGGCAGGCATGGTCGGGTTCCGGGGCGGGGGAGCGAAGGGCCGCAGCGTGCGGTTGGCGGGGCCGGATGGAAAGAAAAACTTTCCGATACCGCGCATCAGAATAAGCTGCGGTTATGACCGATCCGACGATCCGGCAGTTGCGCACCTTCCTCGCCGTTGTCGAAACCGGCCAGGTCTCGGCCGCCGCGCGGGCGCTGAACCTGACCCAGCCGGCCGCCAGCCAGCAATTGCGCGAGCTGGAGCGCACCCTGCGCGTCCGCCTGCTGGACCGCGCCGGCGGGCGGGTCGTGCCCACCGCGGCCGGGGCGGCGCTGGTGGAGCCGGCGCGGCGCGCGCAGGCGGCGATCGATGATGCCGGCGCGGTGGCGGCGGCCTATCGCGACGGCGCGGTCGGACGGGTTCGCGTCGGATCCGGCGCGACCGCCTGCATCCATCTTCTGCCCGCGGTGCTGTCCGAGGCGAAGCGGCGCATGCCCGGGCTGGAAGCGGTGGTGGCCACCGGCAATACCGGCGACATCGTCCGCCGGGTCGAGGCCGGCGCGCTGGATGTCGGCCTGGCCACCATGCCGGTGCCGGCCAGCCGGTCATTGCTGGTGGAACCGCTGATGATCGATCGGATGGTCGCGCTGCTGCCGGCCGCGCTGGCATCGGCGGACGCGGCGGTCGACGCCGCCGGCCTGGCCGGGATGCCGCTGATCCTGTACGAGCCGGCCGGCAGCACGCGGGCGATCATCGATGGCTGGTTCCGCCAGGTGGGCCTCGGCGTGGTGCCGATCATGCAGCTCGACAGCGTGGAGACGATCAAGGCCCTGGTCGGCGGCGGCCTCGGCGCGTCGGTCCTGCCGGAACTCGCGCTGGGGACGGCGATTCCCGGCACCGTGGTACGGCCGCTGCGTCCGGCATTGTCGCGTCAACTGGCGATCGTGCTGCGCCGGACCAAGGTGATGGATCGCGGCCTGCGGGTGATCCTGGACGCGCTGCGGGCCGTCGCCACCCGGTAGAGGGGGCCCAGCTTCCCTTGTGCCCCGCCGCCATGCGAGGCTGTCCGGCATGCGTATCCACCTGCATAACCCGGCG
This sequence comes from uncultured Bifidobacterium sp., assembly GCA_964478525.1. GTDB lineage: Bacteria > Pseudomonadota > Alphaproteobacteria > Acetobacterales > Acetobacteraceae > Rhodopila. The sequence continues at coordinate 3,280 of CAYZKM010000018.1, read as the reverse complement.
GACGACCCGCTGTTCGAGTTCTCGATGCCCATGTGGCACGCCGCCGCCGAACGGGCGGGGGAGGCCGGGAACGGCCACGTGGTGACGGTCGGAACCACCGCCGCCGATTTCGCGGCCGCCATGACCGAGGCCGAGGCCCTGGTCTGCGATGCCGGCGTCATCAAGGCCCACTTCCCCTGCGCCGCGCCCCGGCTGAAGCTGCTGTTCGTCACCAATGCCGGGCTGGACCGCCTGGCGCCCTATGACTGGCTGGCGGATGGCGTCACGCTGATGAACAACCGCGGCACCCATGCGGCCAAGTCGGGCGAGTTCGGCGTCATGGCCCTGCTGATGCTGGCCAATCGCGTGCCGCAGATGGTGACCCACCAGCGGGCCGGCCGCTGGCACAAGCTGTGGGGCGCCGTCGCGGCGCGCCGGCCGGTCACCGTCGTCGGGCTGGGGACGCTGGGCGGCGCGGTCGCCGAACAGGCGGCGCGCTTCGGCATGGCAGTGACCGGCGTGCGTGCCAACCCAGCACCGCATCCCGCCTGCATCCGCGTGGTCGGCACGGATGCGCTGGACGAGGTGCTGCCTGCCACCGAGTTCCTGGTGCTGGCCTGCCCGCTGACCGCCGCCACGCGCGGGCTGATGGATCGCCGCCGGCTCGGCCTGCTGCCGGCCGGGGCCGGGGTGGTGAATATCGGCCGCGGCGAACTGACCGATCAGGACGCGCTGTGCGACCTGCTGGACAGCGGCCATCTGTCGGGCGCGGTGCTGGACGTGTTCGTCCCCGAACCGATCCCGGACGGCCACCGGCTGTGGACCACGCCCAACCTGGTCATCAGCCCGCACACCGCGGCCGACGATCCGGCGACCTATAACCCGCACAGCCTGGACATCTTCCTGGCGAACCTGCATGCCCTGCGGGACGGCAGGCCCCTGCCCAACCGGTTCGACATCCAGCGCGGCTACTGACGGGACCCCAGACCATGAAATTCCATTGCTTTCCCAAGGCGGCCGGCATCGACACGCTGGAACTGCGCGACGGCCCGACGCCACGCCCCGGGCGCGGCCAGGTGCTGGTGCGGATGCGCGCCGCGTCGCTGAACTACCGCGACCTGAACGTCGCCAAGGGCAGCCCGGCCCGCGGCCCGTTGCCGGCCAACCTGATCCCGCTGTCCGACGGGGCCGGCGAAGTCGTCGAAGTGGGCGCCGACGTCACCCGCGCCAAGGTCGGCGACCGTGTCGCCGGCCTGTTCATGCAGGACTGGATCGGCGGCGAGATGGAGCAGTACCACGTCGACAGCTCCCGCGGCGGGTCGATCGACGGGGTCCTGGCCGAATACGTGGTGTTCGAGCAGGACGGCATCATTCCGCTTCCCGACCACCTGTCGTTCGAGGAAGGCGCGACGCTGCCCTGCGCCGGTGTCACCGCATGGAACGCGCTGTATGCCGGGCGGCCGCTGCGCGCCGGCGAGACCGTGCTGATCCTGGGCACCGGCGGCGTGTCGATCTATGCGCTGCAATTCGCCCATGCCGCGGGGGCGCGGGTGATCGCGACCTCGTCATCCGACGCCAAGCTGGAACGCGCCCGCGCGCTGGGTGCGTCCGACGGAGTGAACTATCGCCGCCATCCCGAATGGCACACCGAGGTCATGGCCCTGACCGGCGGGCGCGGCGTCGATCATGTCGTCGAGGTCGGCGGCGCCGGCACGCTGCAGCGTTCGGCCGAGGCCGTCCGCATCGGCGGGCAGGTGCACCTGATCGGCATCCTGACCGGCGGCGGGGAGATCAATCCGACCCCGATCCTGCGCCGCAACATCATCCTGCGCGGCATCTATGTCGGCTCCCGCCAGATGTTCGCGGCGATGAACCAGGCGGTCACGCAGCACCGCATCCGCCCGGTGATCGATCGCGTATTCCCGTTCGCCGAGGCGAAAGCGGCATATCATTACATGACCACGCAGGCGCATCTGGGCAAAGTCGTTATCACACTCGATTGACGACCGCCGCTCGGCCGCGTGCCACAGTGGGCCGGACCATCGGATGATCGAACCGCCCATGGACGAGACCGACGCGACCGGAGAGCTCGAAGCGCTCCGCAAGGAGAACGCCGTCCTGCGGGAAACCCTGGATGCGATCGACGGCACCGTGGTCGTGTATGACGCCGACCGCCGCTTCGTGCTTGCCAACCAGGCCTATCACCGGTTCTTCCCGCATCTGCCGCCATCCGAGGCGCTGGCCGGCAAGCGGTACGAAGACATCCTGGCGCTGTCGATCGCCGCCGATACCCCGGTCGATGCGCTGGCCCGCACCGATCCGGTGGCCTATATCCGCGAACGCACCCGCGCGATCGAGGAGCAGGACGCCATCCCGCGGGAGGTGTTCGATCACCGCCGCGGACGCTGGTTCATGATCCGCGTGCAGCGCACACCATCGAATGCGCGAGTCGCGCTGCGGGTGGAGATCACCGACCAGAAGCGCATGCAGGAGGAGCTGCGCCGAGCGCAGGAGCAGGCGGAAGCGGCGAGTCAGGCGAAGTCGCGGTTCCTGGCCAGCATCAGCCACGAGCTGCGCACCCCGCTGAATGCCGTGATCAACTTCGCCCGGCTGATCGAGGAGGAGATCCACGGCGAACTCGGCGCGCCCGAATACCGCGAATATGCCGCCACGATCCGCCAGAGCGGCGCCGGGCTGCTGGCCTTGATCGAGGAAGTGCTGGCCTATGTCCGCGCCGAGTCGGGGCAGGTCGCGCTGGACGAACCGCCGGTCAATCTGCGGGCCATGCTGCGCTCGATCTGCCGCGGCGCCGCGCCCCGGGCCGCCGCCGGCAAGGTCTCGGTCACCATGACCGCTGCCGCCGATCTGCCATCGGTCCGCGCCGACCAGACTCGCCTGCGCCAGGCCCTGCAGTCGCTGCTGGACCGGGCGATCGACGTCACGCCGGTGGGCGGTACCGTCGATATCGAGACCGGGACCGCCGCTGACGGGTCCGTCCGGATCGCGTTTCTGGACGGCGGGCCGGCGGTGCGCGCCGCCGAGGCAATGCAGGCCGTGGAGCCGTTCGCCGATGCGGGACAGCCGGGCCTGGGCGTCCGCCTGCCGCTGGCCGACCGGATCGTCGCGCTGCATGGCGGGCAGGTGCGGTTCGATCCGCTGTCCCCGGCCGGCACCCGCGTCGAGGTGACGCTGCCCGCCGCCCGGGTGCTGGGCGACGTATAGCCCGGGGGGCGTAGCCAGAGGGCATCAGGCGAATCGCACAAGGAATTTCCTCTCTTTCTGGACGCGGCTCGACGTGATG
>CAYZKM010000017.1:0-24237 GCA_964478525.1 uncultured Bifidobacterium sp. | reverse complement strand
CCCCGCGATCGGCAGGCTGCCGCCATCGACGATCATCGGCCCGAAGCGATGCGCCGCGGCGAACGGTCCGGTGCGGAGCGAGCCCATGCCCGCCGCAAACTCCCCCGCGAGCGGCAGGAAGGTCAGGCCGGTGCCTTCGTCCTTGAGGATCGCGCGCGCCAAAGCCGCGCGCCCGGCCAGGACATCGCCGAGCCCAAGCGGCGCATCGGCGGCGAAAACCGGCGTCAGGCCGCCGGCGTACCGCAACCGATCCCGACCGAATCGAAAGCTCCCGCAGATGCCTCTCTCCCGCCGCCACGCCGTCATGCTCGCCGCCGCCGCCGCGCTGCCGATATCCCGCGCCCGCGCCCAGCCGGCCAATAACCAGCCCGCCAACAAGCTGAAGCTCGGCATCATCACCGACCTGTCCGGCCCCTATGCCGATCTGTCGCGCCCCTCGCTCGCCTGCGCGCAGCAGGCGGTCGAGGATTTCGGCGCCGCCGCCAAGGGCTGGGATGTCGAGATCCTGGTCGCCGAACACCAGAACAAGGCCGACCTCGCCGCCTCGATCGCGCGCCAATGGTTCGACCGCGACGGGGTGGACGCGCTGCTGGATGTCAGCACCTCGGCCACCGGCCTGGCCTGCGCCGGCATCGCGCGGGAGAAGAACAAGCCCGCCATGCTGTCGGGCCCGGGCACGGCGGACCTGACGGGCAAGCAATGCGGACCGAACCACGTGCACTGGTCGTGGGACACCTATGTGCTGGCCAACACATCCGGCACCGCGCTGGTGCGGCAGGGCGAGATGACCTGGTTCTTCATCGCCCCCGACTACACGTTCGGCCAGCAGCTGGTGCGCGACGGGGCGGCGGCGGTGCAGAAGAACGGCGGGACGGTGATGGGCACGGTGCTGTACCCGTTCCCCGCGACAGCGGATTTCTCGTCGCTGCTGCTGCAGGCGCAGGCCTCGGGGGCGAAGGTGCTGGCGCTGTGCAATGGCGGGGCCGACCTGATCGGCAGCATCAAGCAGGCGCGCGAGTTCGGCCTGGACAAGTCGATGCGGATCATCAGCCTGCTGTCCTATGACACCGATATCCGCGCCATCGGGCTGCCGGCCGCGCAGGGGCTGATGGCGACCCAGACCTATTACTGGGACCTCAACGACCGTACCCGCGCGTTCAACGAGCGGGTGAAGCCGAAGGTGAAGACCCTGTGGCCGAACATGGCGAATGCCGGGCTGTATTCCAGCACGCTGCACTATCTGAAGGCGGTGGCGGATATGGGCGTGGCGCAGTCGAAGCTGGACGGCGCGGCGGTGATCGCGCGGATGAAGGCGATGCCGACCGATGACGATGTCTTCGGCCCCGGCCGGATCCGCGAGGACGGGCGCAAGATGCACCCGGCCTATCTGATGGAGGTGAAGAAGCCGTCCGAGAGCACAGGCCCCTACGACGTGCTGAAGCTGGTCTCCACCATCCCGGCCGACCAGGCATGGCGCCCGCTATCCGAGGGCGGGTGCCCGATGGTGAAGGCATAGGCGCAACCGGGCAGGCCGCCCCGCGGACGGGATGGACGCGGGGCGGTCACCTCACCAGCGCCGGATAATCCAGTGTCGCCATGATCTGCAGCCGCCGCATGTAGCGCGGCTCGTCGAACGTATAGTCGGCCACCGCATAGTGCACGGTCCCGATATTGTCCCAGATCAGCACATCGCCGACCGACCAGTGATGCGCGTAAAAATACGCCTCCCGCGTCTGGTGGCGCAGCAGGAAGTCGACGATGTGGTCGCTCTCCTCGCGGTCCATCCCGTCGATCGCCACGGTGTATCCGGGATCGGCATACAGCACCTTCCGCCCGGTGATCGGGTGCGTCATGAACACGGGATGTGACACCGGCGGCCGCTTCGCGCGCTGTTCCGCAGTCAGCGGCTTGCGCTTCGTGCCGGGCCGGTGCAGCGAGATTTCCCAGTACTTGTTGAAATCATGGGTTGCGGTGCGCCCGTCCAGCTTCGTCTTCAGCGCCTCGGGCAGGTCGTCATACGCCTTGTGCATGTTGCGGAACTGCGTCTCGCCCAGCGACTGGCCATGCCGCACCGGCACCGCGCGGGCATGCAGGATGTTCGCCAGCGCGATGGTCGACGCATAGGACATGTCGGTGTGCCAGTCCTGTCCGGCATCGTGCAGCCCCAGCGGCTTGCCGTCCTGCTTCATGTTGGACAGGATCATCATCTCGGGATGCCCTGCCTCGTGCGCGCCCGCCGCCGCGACGTTCACGTCGGGCTCGCCGAAGCGCTGCCCGAACGCCAGATGCGCATCCGGCGTCAGGTCCTGGTTCGGGAAGCACAGCACGCCGTGCTCGCCCAGGGCGCGCAGGATGGTGCGGAAATCCGCGTCCGCAAGGGGCCGGTTGAGGTCGATCCCCTCGATCCGGGCGCCGAGTGGCCTGCCGCTGGGCGTGATCTGCATCTGAAGCAACTCCGAACAGGAAAGACCGGCGCTGTATCGCATGCCGCCGCCGCGCTCGCCAGCGACACGCCCAACCAGGCCAGGCCAGCCTATGGGCGGGCAGGGCAGGACGACACGACCTGGATCAATCGTCATTATACCAGAACAATCGCCCGGCCGGATCATCCTTGCACCCCGCCGGGCCGATCCGGTCTATAAGGCGCACCCCCCAAGCGAGATGGGATCAGCATGACGGTTGTCTCCGACTATACGGCCATCCTGTCCGCCAGCAGCTGGAACGCCCCCGCCAGCGGCGCGCAGCCGGTGGTGCTGACCTATTCGTTCTCCTCCCAGGCCACCGGCTGGGTCACCGCCAATCATCCCGCCGCCGTCTCCAGCTTCCAGGCCTTCTCGGCCGCCGCGCGCGATGCCGCCCGGGCGGCACTGCGGCAATGGTCCGAGGTGACCGGCATCCAGTTCCTGGAAACCACGGCCGCCGAGGGTGACATCACCTTCGGCGCCTACGACCTGGCGCAACTCGGCGCCGCCGGGTCGGCGGGCCTGGCGAACTTCCCCACCCCCGGCGTGTTCGTGGACAGCGGCGGGGCGCTGGCGGTGTATTCCGGCACGTTCACCGCGGCCGGCGATGTGCATATCGACACCGCCACCGCGACCGGCGCCTCGGTCGCCGACCTGACCCATGTGCTGCTGCACGAGATCGGCCACGCGCTGGGCCTGAAACACCCGTTCGATGGCGCCACCACGCTGGATGCCACGCTCGACAACGGCAACCAGACGGTGATGGCGTATAACGCGCCGACGCCCGATGTGCTGGGGCCGCTGGACATCCAGGCCGCGCAGGCGCTGTACGGCGCGCCCGGCAGTACCACCACCGACATGAGCTGGAGCTGGGATGCCGCGCGGGAGGTGTTCACCGCCTGGGGTGCCGGCGATGGCCGCTTCCTGCGCGGCCCCGGGGCCGTGGGCGACGTGATCTACACGATGGGCGGCGTGAACGACGCGGTGGTCACCGCGCAGGGCAACGATCTGATCTTCGCCAACGGCCAGGCCTTCACCGCCAATACCGGCGACGGCGCCGATACCATCGTCACCGGCCTGCGCTATTCGACCCTGCTCAGCGGCGTCGGCGGCAGCGGCGCCTTCCACTACATCTTCCTGCCCGGCAACATCTTCCAGACCTTCTACAATGTGGAGACGCTGAACTTTCTGGATGGCGTCTACGACGTCGCCAGCGCCACCTTCACCGCCGCGCCCGTGCTGTCGGTCGCCCCGCTGGATACCAGCCTGGCCGAGGGCACCGGCGGGACGACCGGTTTCCGCTTCACCATCACCCGTGGCGGCAACACCGCTTCCGCCGTCACCGCCGCCTGGACGGCGATCGGGGCCGGTGCGAGCCCCGCCACCGCCGCCGATTTCACCACCGCCAGCGGTTCGGTCAGCTTCGCCGCCGGCGTGACCTCGGTCATCGTCACCGTCGCGGTCGCCGCCGACGGCCTGGCCGAGGCAAATGAGGGCTTCACCCTGTCGCTGTCGAACCTGACCGGCGGGGCGATCCTGGGCACCGCCGGCGGCATCGCCACCATCGCCGACGATGACGGTCCGCGCCCGGTGCTGTCGATCGCCGCGACCGACGCGACCCGCGCCGAGGGCAACACCGGGACCACCCCCTTCACCTTCACCGTCACCCGCGCCGGGGCGACCGCCACCGCCGCCGCCGCCCGCTGGGTGGTGGCCGGCACCGGGGCCAACGCCGCCTCGGCCGCGGATTTCGACGCCGACGCCCTGCCCACCGGCACCATCAGCTTCGCGGCCGGTGAAACCACGAAGACCATCACGGTGATGGTCGGCGGCGATGTGACGAAGGAAGCGGACGAGACCTTCAGCGTGACGCTGCTGCCCATCGACGACACCACGCAGATCGCCACCGCCACGGCCACCGGCACCATCACCAACGACGATGGCGGGCGGCTGTCGGGCCAGGCCTATGACTGGAAGGGCCACGCGCTGCTGGGCGATGTCGGCGTGGTGGCGACCGGATCCGGCCATCCGGCGGGGCAGGGGACGGCGCTGCTGGAGTTTCGCAATGTCGGGCTGAACGCCGCCGGCGCGCTGGTTGCGGATGTCTGGGGCAATGGCGGGGCCGGGGCGACCGCGGCGACGGTGACGCTGGACATGCCGCTGGGGGCTTCGGCCGTGTTCGCGCCCGATGGCGCCGGGCTGGGATCGCAGTCGTGGAACACCACGATCTCGGCGGCCTCGTTCTCGGTCTCGACCACGTGGGACACGCCGCTGGGGGCGAGCGGGAAGATCGGGCGGATCACCATCACCCTGCCGGCCGGGGCGACCGCGCTGAATACCGTGATGTCGTCGGGATCGCTGGGTGGGGTCGCGGCCGCCCCGCTGGCGCTGTCCTATGCCGCCACCACGACCGGCAGCGGCGGCACCTACGACACCGGCGCCATCGCCGCCGACCAGTATGCGGTCACGGTCGCGCGGACCACCGCGGACCTGACCCGTGCCATCACCGCCGCCGACGCCCTCGCCGCCCTCAAGCTCGGCGTCGGCACCAACCCCAACCCCGATCCCGACGGCGCCGGGCCGCTGTCGGCACTGGCGGTCTCGCCATACCAGCTGATCGCGGCGGACGTGACCGGCGACGGCAAGGTGACCTCGGCCGACGCGCTGTCGATCCTGCGCATGGCGGCCAGGCTGCCCAGCGCGAAAACCCCGTCCTGGCTGCTGCTGGACGAGAGCATGACCTTCATCACCGCGCCCGGCGGCGCCTTCACCGTCAGCCGCACCGCCGTGCCGGCCGTCGGCTCTACCCTGTCCGAAACGGTGGCCGGCGATACCACCACCAACCTGGTCGGCGTGGTGCGCGGCGATGTGAACGGCAGCTGGCGGCCGCTGGACGCGACCGGCGCCATCGTGCCCACCGGGTCCTATGCCGTGGTGGCGCCGTCCTATTTCGATGCCCTCAGCCAGTCCACCGGCGCGCCCACGGCGCTGTGGGGCCTGTGATCCCGCCTGCCCCGATGCGTGACGCCCTGATGCTTGACACCGGGACCGCTCTCGCCGCCACATGACGGCCAGGCCAATGTCCAGGAATACAAGCCAGTGGGGCATCCCGCATGAGCCAACCGCCGACCCCGCTGCCCGCGGGCGCCATCGACTGCGACGTGCATGTCGCCGTCCCCGCCATGAGCGCGCTGCTGCCCTACATGTCCGAGGCCTGGCGCGAGATGATCACCTCCCGCGGGACCGACGGGCTGGATCTGGCATCCTATCCCAACAACGCGCCGCTGACCTGCCGCCCGGACTGGCGCCCCGCCACCGGCAAGCCCGCCACCGATCTCGGGCTGTTGCAGCGCCATGCGCTGGACGGGTTCGGCACGCGGGCGGCGATCATCCACTGCCTGTGGGGCGCGCAGGCGGTGCACTCGGAAGACCTGGCCCGCACGCTGTGCCAGGCGGTGAATGACTGGATCGCCGAGCAGTGGCTGGACAGGGACGATCGGCTGCGCGCCGCCATCGTCGTGCCCGCGCAAAGCCCGCTGTACGCGGCGCAGGAGATCGAGCGGGTGGCCGCCGACAAGCGCTTCGTCGAAGTCCAGCTGCTGTGCATGAACGAGATGCTGCTGGGCCGGCGCTACTATTGGCCGATCTATGAAGCCGCCGTGAAGCACGATCTGCCGATCGGCATCCACGCCGGCAGCGCGATGCGCCATGCCCCGACCTCGAACGGATGGCCCAGCCATTTCACCCAGGACACAGTGAACCACACGGCGGGGTTCGAGGGGCAGCTGCTGTCGCTGATGGGCGAGGGCGTGTTCAACCATTTCCCCGGACTGCGCGTGGTGATGGTCGAATCCGGTGTCACCTGGCTGCCCGCCTTCCTGTGGCGCGCCATCAAGTCCTGGCGCGGGCTGCGTGGGGAGACCCCGTGGTTCACCCGATCCCCCGCCGAGCTGGTGCGCCATCACGTGCGCTTCACCACGCAGCCCTTCGATGCACCCGGCGAGCAGGAGGTCCGCAAGATCCTGGCCCATATCGGCGCCGACGACATCCTGCTGTTCTCGACCGATTTTCCGCACTGGCATTTCGAGGGCACCAACGCCTTGCCCCCGGGCCTGTCGGATGATCTGATCCGGCGGATCGCCGTGGACAATCCGCTGGCCACCTATCCCCGCCTGAAGGAGACGTTGTCATGAGCGAAGTCCTGGACCGGGCATCGGGTGCCCATGCGCGCAGCGGGATCATCGACTGCGATATCCATCCGACCATGCGATCCAACAAGGAGCTGTATCCCTGGCTGCCCGAGCGGTGGCAGCGCCACCTGGCGGAATATGGACCACAGCCTCGGACGCCCTTCACCACCGGCACGCAATACCCCAAGGCCGCCCCCGCCACCGCCAGGCGCGATGCCTGGCCACCCAACGGCGGGCCGCCGGGGTCGGATCTGTCCTTCATGCAGGCGCAATTGCTGGATGCCTGCGACATCGCCGTGGGCGTGCTGGCCCCGCTGCACGGGGCGGCGCGCAACAACGAGCTGGACGGGGCGCTGTCGAGCGCGGTGAACGAGTGGCAGATCGAGAACTGGGTGAAGCCCGACCCTCGGCTGAAGGCGTCCGTCGTCGTTACGCACGAAGACCCCGACCTGGCTGTCGAGGAGATCGCGCGGCGCGCGGACGACAAGCGGTTCGTGCAGATCCTGATCCCGTCGAAGACGAATGAACCCCTGGGCCGCAAGCGGTATTGGCCGATGTTCGCCGCGTCGCAGGCGGCAGGGGTGCCGTTCGCGGTGCATGTGAACAGCGTGGGCGGCGGGTATGCCTCGACCGGTGGCGGGTGGCCGAGCTTCTATCTGCAGGACCATCATATCAATGTGCACAGCTTTCAGGGCCAGATCGCGAGCCTGGCGCTGGAGGGCGTGTTCGAGAAATTCCCGCGCCTGCGCTTCGTGATGATCGAGGGCGGATTCGCCTGGCTGCCGTCGCTGTGCTGGCGGCTGGACAAGCACTGGGCGCAGAACCGCCTGGAAGTGCCGGAATGCAAGCGCCCGCCGTCGGAATACATCAAGGAGCATCTGTGGTTCACGACCCAGCCGATGGAGGAGCCGGAGCACGCCGAGCATCTGCGCGATACGCTGGACTGGATCGGGTGGGACAAGATCATGTTCGCCACGGACTATCCGCATTGGGACTATGACGATCCGCAGACGGCGTTTCCGATCCGGCTGTCGAACGCCGAGCATACGATGATCTTCAGGGATAACGCGACGGGGCTGTACGGGCTGTAGCGCCGGCCTTCGTTCCCGCTCGCCACAAAATCCGACTTTGTGCGAACAAATTCGCACAAAAACAAACTGGGATCGCCGGACCCCGGACGATAAGCAGTGCCTGCAAGGTGTTTGTTACCAATCCGGCCGTGCCGCGGCCGGTTGGCGAGCGAACGCATTTCGACAGAGAGCAGACCTGCCAGAAAATGACCCGCATCATGTCCCAATCCGCCCCGGCCGCATCGGGTCCGCGATGAACGTCCTGATCTTCGACAGCGACCCCGGCGCCGGACGCACCGCGCGAACCATCGCCACCGAGGCCGGGCTGGCCGCCGACATCGTCTGCGATGCCGCGGGGTTCCTGCGCCGGCTGCGCGACGATCCGCCCGGGGCGGTCGTGCTCGACCTTCTGCTCGACGACACTGACGGCGTCGAGCAGCTGCGCCGCCTGGCCGAATCCCGCTACCAGGGCGCGGTGGTGCTGCTGGGCCGCAGCCATGTGCGCCTGCTGGAAACCGCCCGCGCGCTGGGCGAGAAGCTGGGCCTGACCATCGCCGCCACGCTGGAAAAGCCGCTGGACGCGGCGGCGTTCCGCCAGGTGCTGGAACGGCTGACCCATGTCACGCGCGCCCCTTCCAACGACAGGCTGATGGCCGCCATCGCGGCGGATGAGCTGACCCTGCATTTCCAGCCGATCGTCAGCCGCCATCCGCCCGCGCTGCGCAAGCTGGAGGCGCTGGTCCGCTGGGATCACGCGCTGCTGGGCCGCCTGCCGCCCGCTTCGTTCATCCCGATGGCCGAGACCGACCCCGCGGTGATGGACGCCCTGACCGGCTGGGTCATCCGCCGGGTCGTCTCGACCTGGCGCACCCTGTCGGGGCTGGGCGTCGCGGTGCCGGTGTCGGTGAACATCTCGGCGCGCAACCTCGATGACCTGGCTTTCCCCGATCGTGTGGCGGAGCTTCTGCGGGAAGGCGGGATGCCGGCAGACCAGCTGTGCCTGGAGATCAGCGACAGCGCGTCGGTGTCCGATGCGCCGCGCACGCTGGATGTGCTCAGCCGCATCCGGCTGAAGGGGATGCACCTGTCGCTGGACGATTTCGGCACCGGGCACGGGTCGCTGCAGACGCTGCGGCAGATGCCGTTTTCCGAGGTGAAGATCGATCGCTCGTTCATTGCTGACGTCGCGACCTCGGCCTCGGCGCGCGGCGTGGCGCAGTCGATCATCGGCCTGGCGGGATCGCTGGGCGTAACCTGCGTGGCCGAGGGCGTGGAGACCGAGGCGGCGGCGGCGATACTCGATTCGCTGGGGCCGTGCCTGCAGCAGGGCCATGCCATCGGTGCGCCGCTTCCGAGCGGGTCGGTGGCGGCGTGGCTGGCCCGCTGGGTGGCGGAAGGGGTGGCGGGAGTGGAACCTGCCGCTCCGCCGGTGGCGGCTGATGTCGTGGAGCCGGCCCCGGCACTGGCCGACGACGCGCCGGTCCCGTGCAGCGGATGGAATGTGCGCCTGTCGCCGCGCCAGACGGATGTCATGATGCTGCTGGCCAAGGGCTTCTCGATCAAGCAGATCGCCTCGACCATGAAGCTCGGCGTCGGGACGGTGAAGATCCACATCGCCTCGGCCTATGCCGCGCTGGGCACCCGCAACCGGGTGGAGGCGCTGACACGGCTGGGCGCGCTGCGCCACCCGGGCGGGATGGCCGACCGGCCGATGGCCTGATCCGGCGCGCTATCTTATTGTTTGATCGCATGATTCACCCGCTGCCACGATTCCGCTCAGCGGGATCATGCTCTAGCTGCGGGCGGCCAGCGCGTTGTTTCGCCGGATGATTCGCCCGCTGGTGTGGGTCCGCGCAGCGTGATCGTGGTCTGTGCCTGATCGCATGACTACCACGCGGGTACGGTTCCGCTCGGCGTGATCATGCCTCAGCGGCTGTCGGCACCGATCTCGGCGAACGAGGCCGGCAGCAGCGAGGCGCGCGGCGCGCCGGCGCCATAGCCCGCCCAGATGATCTCGTTGCCATAGGCCAGGACCGGCTTCACGAACACGTTGACGTTGGCGAAGGTCAGACTCTGGCCCACGCTACCGGTGACCAGCCAGGCGGTTGCCAGCGTGTCGAAATAGCTGGTGACGCGATAGGTCGAGACCTTCGCCATCGACCGTGTCCACAGCGACCAGCGCTGGGTTTCCCGTTCCACCGCGTCCTTCTCGGCCATCGCGACCTGGCGGGCGTATTCCGCCGCGTCCATGGCGCCCTCGGCCTGCAGCCGGCGCAGCGGATCGCGCACCTGCCGCAGCATCGCCGCCTGGATCGGACCGGCGGGAAAAGGCGCGGGCAGCGTCGCCATCGCGTGCGGCAGGCGCCCGCGCAGGCCAAGCTCGGCTGGTTCCTGCAACAGGTCGGTCCAGCCCTGCAGCGCCTCGATCCGCTGCTGCGTCGCGGCGATGCCGCCGGCCTGGGACGGCCAGGCGATCTCCTGCGCGCCGACCGGGAAGTAGTAGCGCAGGTCGAGGAAGTTCTCCCGCACGCGGGCGCGTGCACCGGCCATCAGGAAGGCGGGCGGCAGGGCCACGCCACGGGCGCCCAGCCGTTCGGCGGCGGCGCGCCACAGCGAATCGCCCGCCGTCGCGTCGGGAACCACCTGCTTGGCATAGGTGCAGAACCCGTCGCGCGGCGTGTCGAAGCTGGTCAGGGTGAAATACAGGTCGCGGCGGTTGCAGTCGGCGGGTGGGCCGATGATGTCGGTGGTCTTCTCGCGGTTGGTGCGCGCGATGATCAGGCCCGCCAGGGTCTTGTCCTCGATCCGGCCCAGCACGACGGCGACGGTCTGCGCGTTCTCCTCCCGCGCCAGTTCGGTCCACGCCCCCGCCGGCAGCGGCACCTGCTTGCCGGCCAGGCGGAAGGCCGGCGCCGGCGTGTCCGCCGCGACCGGTGCGACCGGTGCGGCCGGTGCGACCGGTGCGGCCGGCAGGCGGGCGGCGGTCAGTTCGATCGCCGGCGGGGTGCGCGGCCACTCCCACGCCATCTCGTTGCCGAAATACACCGCACTGTGGGTCAGGCCCTGCCAGAAGGTCAGCCACCCGCCAGTGACGAAATTGCCCGCCAGGTAGGTGGCCAGCAGGAAGGTCTGGGTGGAGCTGATCACGCGGTACGTCGCCAGCTTGTAGGCCCCGCGGGCCAGGGCGGTGACCTCCTCCTTTGCGCGGGTGGTCGAGCCGCCCTCGCCCTCCAGCCAGGGGAAGGGCAGGGGTGTCATCCCCTCGGCCGGGGCGCGCATCGCCAGCAGCACCGCCTGGCGGCTGTTCTGTGCCCAGTCGGACAGGCGGCGCACGATCTCCCGCCGCTGGTTGTCCAGGGTGGCGAGGTCGTTGGACCAGCCGGACGGGTCGGGCTGCGGCGGCGCGACGCCCAGGCGCATGTCGATCACGTCGCGGCGGTCGCTGACGCGGAAGCCGGCGACCAGCGCCCAGCCCGGCAGGTCGGCCATGGGGGCGTCGGATGGCGCCGCGCCGGCGGGCAGGCCGGCGGCCAGGCGGCGCTGGCCGCGCAGGGCGGCGACGAAGGTGCAGGCGTCGTGCAGGTCGCGCGGTTCGGCGGCCGAGATGAACAGCCGGTCTTCCCCGGTGCAGGCGCTTGAGGTGCCCCAGCCGGCGCGCACCGGCAGCGCGTTGGTGTGGATCAGCAGGAAGGTTCGGTCGGGACCGGGATCGGGCCGCACCAGCAGCACCCCGCCGATTGCGCCATAGGGGCCCGGGTTGGCGCCCTGCGCCGTGCCGAAGGCGGCGGCGGCGACGCGCCATTGCCCCTCGGGCAGCGGGATGTGCTTGCCCAGCAGGCTGATCCAGCCGGACAGCACGGCATCGCGCGCCGGCAGGTCGGACGCAGCGGCGGGCCCGATCGCGCCCAGGACCAGAAGCAGCAGGGCAAGCGCGGCGATGCGGGCGCGCTGCCATGGCCGGTATGCGGCGTTATCCGGAAAGAGACCGTTCATGTCCAAGGTTTAACCATTCGGACGGCCGCAATCCAGCCGCCGATCGCCATAACCCGGCGCGTTGTCGCCGTTATCGGCGTGATATCGACGCTTTTTCCCAGTGCCCGCGACCGCGGGCGTTTCCTTGATGCCCGCGGTCGCGGGTGGGCGCGGACGCCACGGTTTTGCCATCGCCGCCGTCTAAACGCCTTGGCGTGCCTTTAACTCTATGGCAACACCAGATGCGTTAAGCAGGTCCCGTGTCCGCCAGTACGATTCCAACGCCAGATCGGCCATCCATGTCGTCTTCCTCCCTCCGGACGGAACCGGAATACCGGTCCGGGCTGCCCACGGCCGTGACCGTCGTCAGCCTGGCCCTGCTGGTCGGCGTCCTGGCGGTGGTGATGTTCGCGGCCCTGCGCTCGCCGCTGAAGGACGATATCGCCTGGCTGCTGTATGTCGCCCGCCGCTGGATGGCGGGGCGGGAGCTTTATGTCGACGTCGTCGAGGTCAATCCGCCGCTGATCGTGTGGATCTCGGCCGCGCCGCTGGCGCTGTCGCGCTGGATGAACCTGCAGACTCAGTTCGTCGCCATGACCGGCTTCGTCGCCACCGTGCTGGGCTGCGCCTGGTGGGCGGCGACGCTGATGCGCCAGCAGGGCGGGCTGTTCGCCGACCGCGCGCCGGTCTTCGCCATCGTCAGCATCGTCCTGCTCATCCTCCCCGCCGGGGAACTCGGCCAGCGGGAGCATCTGCTGGTCGCCGCCACGCTGCCCTATCTGGCGCTGTTCGCCGGCGAGATGGTGGGTCATCGCCCGACGCTGCGCGCCGCGATCGGGGCGGGCGTCCTCGCCGCGCTGGGATGCGCGCTGAAGCCGCGCTATGTCGGGGTGTTCGTGGTGCTGGAATGCATCGCGCTGTGCCGGGGGCTGCGGCCCTGGCGGGCGATGCCGCTGGCGGCGGCGCTGACCATGGTGGCCTATGCCGGGCTGGTCGCGGTGTTCGCGCCCGCCTATCTGCGCCGAGCGGTGCCGCTGGCACTGGCGCTGTATGGGGCGACCGATTCGTCGATGTGGCGGCTGTTCGTCGAAAGCGCGGCCCTGCTGGGCGGGGAACTGGTGATGGTCGGGCTGCTGGCGCTGCGCTGGCGCAACCTGCCCGAGCGCTGGTTCATGCTCACGATGATGGTCTTCGCCGTGATCAGCAGCGTGATCTGCTTCCTGGACGGCAAGGACTGGTATTACCACCGCATCCCCGCGACGGTGGCGACCGTGCTGGCGCTGCTGTGCTGGGCCGGCTCTGCCCTGATGAACCGCCACACCGTGCATCACCGGGCGCGGCTGCCGCTGGCGGTGGCGGCCCTGGTGGTGGTGATCCTGTCGTTCGGTTCGCTGCAGCGGCTGGAACCGCAGGTCGCGCAGGCGGTCGAGCCGCGGGTGACCACCGTCTCGCGGCTGGAGGAGATCGTCCGGCGGGAAAAGGCGCGGACCTATATCGCCTTCTCGGAATGGATCGCGCTGGGTTTCCCCGTGGTGAACAACACCGGCGTGGAATGGGCGTCGCGCTTCGATTCCATGTGGGCGCTGAAGGGCGAGCTGTGGCGCGCGCGATTCGATCCCAGGGCGTCGAAGGATTGGCCGGTGGCGCGCTGGGTGGTGCATGATTTCATCGCCGGCTGTCCGGACATCGCCGTGGTCGACACCCGGGAAGGGCAGAACTACATCGCCGTGCTGACCGCCGCCGACAAGGCGTTCGAGCGGGCGTGGTCACGCTATCGCCAGATCGATGCGTTCGACGGGCTGGTCGTATATCGCCGCGGCAAGGCCGGCTGCATCGATCCGTGGATCGCGGCCGAGGGCACCAATTGACCGGGCTGCCCCGCCGCAAGTACTGTTTGTCATTAGTCAAAAATATATATCGATATATGTCTGAACAAACCGTGATGAAATAGGGTATTTACCAACGATCGTATTTGCGGCTGGATAGCAACCGGCGCGCGATCTGCCCGCCGGCCAAACCCGCACAAAACACGACATTACTCGACTTGAGCCTGACCCTCACATCAGACCACTTTCAGCCATGCGCTTGAAAACGCTTGATACTGCCGCGCTGATTCCATCGCTCTGGGCGACGCCCGACCGCGGCGGCGGCGTGTGGCATCCCTCGATCGTGCGGCACGGGCAGCAGACCGTGCAGGCCTGTCTCGCCCCGCATCCGGACGGCGAACACCGCATCGCGCTATGCCGTATCGGCGCAGACATGAATGTCGTCGCCGGCAGCGCCCAACCGACCGCGGATCATCCGGCGTTCGCCACGCTGGATGCCGCGCCCACCGCCCCGCGCCTGGTCAGCCTGCACGGCACGCTGTACCTGGTGTTCGAGGTGGCGGCCCCGCCATCCGGCAATCGTATTCACATGGTGGCGATCGATCCGGACACCCTGCTGCCCGCCGCCCCGATGCGGGACGTCGTGACCACCGGGCACCGCCGGCAATGCGAGCAGGGCTGGCTGTTCTTCGAGCATGGGGCCGATGTGTTCGTGATCTCGGACCTCGCGCCGCTGACGATCCTGCGCGCGGACCTGTCGCAACAGGGGCGGGTGATCTGCGAACCCTATGCGCGCCATGCCTGGGATGCCGCCGCCTATGCCGATGTCTATGGCCCGCTGCGGGGCGGAAGCAGCCCGGTCCGCCGCAACGGATCGTTCTACCTGTTCGCGCGGTCGGTCTTCACCGCCGAACCCGATCCCGCTGCCGGCGCGGCGCAATCGGTGGCGGTCGGCGCCGCCCTGGTCCTGTCCGCCCGCCCGCCCTTCCTGCCGGAACTGCACAGCGCGCGCCCGATCCTGGCCGTGCTACCCGCCGAACAGGCGGCCTGCCGCGGCACGACGCCGGACCGGCGGAGCCTGGAGGCGGCCTGCCCCGCCGGCGCGGCAGGCGATGCGGATGGCCTGACCGTGTCCTATGGCGTCAACGGCCACCATGCCGCGCTGCGCCGCTTCGCCTGGTCCGACATCCACGACTCCCTTGTGCCCGCCATCCACCGTTCGGCCGGGCCGGCGCGGCCGGCCACGCCGGCGCCGGCGACCGATCCGTCCGGAACCCGGGCCTGCCTGCCCGAAACCCACAGCCTGCGCGCCTTCTGGTGGCGATCGGCCCGCCGCAGCGCCCGCGTCCATCCCAATGCGCCCGAACCCGATCCCACCCGTTTCGTGCACGGCAATTTCGGCGACCTGGCCGGCCCGCCCCTGCTGGAACGGCTGACCGGGCTGACCCCGCGCCATGACGAGGATGGGCCGAGGCTGCTGACCGTCGGGTCCGTGCTGCAGATGGCGCGTGACGGCGACGTGATCTGGGGCACCGGCATCAACGGCGCGCATCCCGAGTTCCACTTCGCGCCGCGGAACCTGCAGGTCTATGCCACGCGCGGACCGATCTCCTGCGATATCCTCAGGCGCGCCGGCCACGATGTCAGCCGCGTGACGCAGATGTTCGACCCGGTCAGCCTGATCGGGCACCTCTTCGCCGCCGAGATCGACGCGATGCGCCGGCTGGCCGCCGAGGGGACGCGCAACATCATCGTCATCCCGCATTTTCGCGACGTTGCGGTGATGCAGCGCCTGTATCCGCAATACGCCGACCGCATCCACAGCCCCGACACCCCGTTTTTCGAGATGGTCGGCGCCATTCTGCGCGCCGACCTCGTGGTCTCGTCCTCGCTGCACGGCATCGTGGTGGCCGACGCGCTGGGTGTCCCCTCGGTCTGGCATCGCCCGGTGATGGGCGAGGACGAGCTGAAATTCATCGACTACTACCTGGCTACCGGACGGGCGCGCATCGTCAAGGTGGACAGCCTGCACGACGCGTTCCGCGCCTCGCCGATGCCGCTGCCGGTCTTCGACCATGCCGCGATGCTGGCGAGCTTTCCACCGCCGGCGGCACTGGAAGCACATGGTGTGCTGGTACCGCGGACACCGCTGGAGGTCGGGCGCACGGTGGCGTTCTCGGTCGCGCTGCCCGACAATGTCGCGCTGCTGTCCGGCTGGTCGGTGCGCGAGGCGCACGGCGTCTGGACCGATGGCGAGGTCGCGACGATGGATGCCTTCGTCGGACACCCGGTGGGCGAGGACATGCTGGTCGAGCTGTGCCTGTCCGCCTATGTTCCGTCCCCCGACCATCCGCAGCGCGTGGAACTGTCCGGCCCCGACGGCGTGATCGGGTCGTTCGAGATCACCCACGGCCGGCCGGTGGCGTATCGCTTCGCCCTGGACCCGGATTCGCTGGTCGACGGCGTCCTGCACCTGACATTCACCATCCCCACCGCGGTCAGCCCGGCCAGCGTCAGCGACAGCGGCGACGGCCGCCGGCTGGGCATCGCGCTGGCCTCGCTGCGGGTGCGCCCACGGATCATCGCCACCACCCCCGAACCGGAATTGCGGGTGATGGTGGGGTCCGCCTGCCACAAGCCGGTGGAGGTGACCGACCATTGCTATCGGTTCGTGCTGCCCAAGGTCGACCAGCCGGTCACCCTGGTCAGCCGCAAGGCGCAGCCTGGCGATATCAGGGAAGCCCCGCCTGGCCTCGCCACCGAGGATCGCCGCCGGCTTGGCGTCGGGGTGCGCGGGATCACCATCGAGCGCGATGAGGTGGTGACGCCCATCCCGATCGATCATCCGGGGCTGGATAACGGCTGGTGGGGCATCGAGGGCCAGAACGGCCATCGCTGGCGCTGGACCAATGGCAACGCCGCTTTGCCGGTGGCGCGCGGCGGACCGACCACGATCGATGTGACGATCTCCCACACCACCGCCTATCCGCTGGACCAATAGGGGCTGGCGCCCGGGTTGCGCCGGTTGTATCAATCGAATTTCTGAATTTGATTGAACCAACCGATGACCATCCTGCCCAGCCCGCAGCAACTGCGCTATCTGGTCGCGCTCGCCGAGAGCCGCCATTTCGGACGGGCGGCGCTGGCCTGCGCGGTCACGCAATCCACCCTCTCGGCGGGGCTGCTGGCGCTGGAACGCCAGCTCGACGCGCAGATCCTGGACCGCACCGCGGGGCGGCACGTGGTGTTCACCCCGCTGGGCCTCGACCTGGTGGAGCGCGCCCGTGCGGCACTCGCCGCGCTGGAAGCCGTCAGCGAAACCGCCGCCGCCGCGCGCGAACCCATGAGCGGGCCGCTGCGGCTGGGCGTGATCCCCACCATCGGGCCGTTCCTGCTGCCCAAGCTGATGCCGGTGCTGCGCGCCGCCTTCCCCCGGCTGCGCCTGTTCCTGCGCGAGGACACCACCGCCCGCCTGGTCGACCGGCTGGAGGCGAACCGGCTGGATATGCTGCTGCTGGCGCTGCCCTGCGATTGCGGCGGCGGGTCGGACGTGGTGGCGCTCGCGCGCGACGAGTTCCTGGTAGCACTGCCGCCCGGCCATCCATTGGCCAGCCAGCCGCAGGTCCCGGTCTCGGCCATTGCGAATGAACGCCTGCTGCTGCTGGAGGACGGGCACTGCCTGCGCGACCAGGCGCTGGCGGTGTGCGGGCTGCTGGCCAGCGACCGGACCGAGCAGGATGCATTCGCGGCCACCAGCCTGCATACGCTGGTGCAGATGGTCGCCGGCGGGCTGGGCGTGACCCTGCTGCCGCGGCTGTCGGTGGCGGCGGGCATCGCCGAGGGTACCGGCATCGTGCTGCGCCAGCTGGCCGGGGCCGGGGCCTGGCGCACCCTGGGCCTGGCCTGGCGCAGCAACGCCCCGCGCTCGGCGGATTATCGGGCGCTGGCACCGCACCTGGCGGAAACCTGCCGCGAGACCTTGCTGCCGGTGGCCTGAACGGCGCACACTCGGGGCATGTCAGACAGCCCCTACCTGTTCCGCGCCGCCGACCATCCCCTGGCCCAGGTCAATGACCGGCTGAAACTGCGGGAAGCCGTGACCGGATTCGGCATCGCGCTGCGGTATCAGGAACGCGCGCCCGATGCCGCCGGCGCGCCCGAAGGCACCTGGTGCGAGACCGGGCATTCCATCTTCATCCTGTCCGGGCGCATCGCCTACCGGTTCGAGAGCCATACCGTCGAGGCCGGCCCCGGCGACATGCTGCACATCCCGGCGGGATCGGCGCACCGGCACAAGCCGCGGGTGCTGGGCGACGAGGTCGTGCGCTATGTGCTGACCGAGTTCGACTGACGCCGCCACCCGGGCAGATGGCGTGACGGTGCGGGTCTAGCGCGCTTTCCGGCTGACCGTAACCGGTCAGCGCGCCCTATCTCGTTGTTTGATCGCATGATCGACACGCTGCCACGATTCCGCTCAGCGTGATCATGCTCTAAACGCTTTTTCAACCATTTGCCGGCACCTTTCCGGAACAGGAGGGTGTCGGCATGGTGGGTCCGGCGATGCGGAACTGGTTCGGCCGCGGCGGGCAGACGATGCCCGTCGGGCCCTCGATGGCGCCGTTGCAGCATCATCCGCTTCCGCTCGCGCCGGATCCGCTGCCCACTGCTCGCCCCATGCCCGCCGCGATGCCCGCGATCGTGCCCACCTGGCCCGCCGAACGCATCGGGATCACCGATGCGCTGTGGGGCGAAGGCTACCAGTTCCCCGGCGGCGAGATCGAGACGCTGCGCCTGGCCAAGCCGCTGGGCCTGTCCTCGGCGTCCAGTCTGCTGCTGGTGGGCGCCGGCGGCGGCGGGCCCGCGTGCGCCCTGGCGGAACAGCTGGGCGTGTGGGTCAGCGGGTTCGAGGAGAATGCCGGCCTCGGCCAGGCGGCGGCGGAACGCATCGCCAGCCACAAGCTGGCGAAGCGGGTGCGGCTGGAATCCTGGGACCCGGCCGAGCCCGGCTTTCCCCGCAATTTCTACCATCACTGCCTGGCGCTGGAACCGCTGCGCAACGGCAAGCCGGAACCGACGCTGGCCGCCCTGGCCGGTGCCATCAAGCCCGGCGGACAGCTGATGATGATCGATCTGGTCGCCGATTCGCCGCTGGACCCGGCCGATCCCGTGGTGGCGCGCTGGGCGGAATTGGAACGGCGCAACCCGGCCGATCTGCCGGCCGAGATCACCGTCACCCGCGTGATGGGGCGGCTGGGCTTCGATGTGCGGATCGTCGAGAACATTTCCCGCCGGCACATGGACCAGGCGCTGCTGGGCTGGCGGACGCAGGTGCGCGCGATGGAGGATGTGGACCGCCCGGATGCGCGCCAGGCGGCGCTGCTGGTCAGAGAGGCCGAGCTGTGGCTGATGCGCCTGCGCCTGTTCCGCGCCGAGCGGCTGCGGATGGTGCGGTGGCATGCGATCACGCGGAGCGGGTAGGCGGCGGGCTGGATCGGTATTCCGCCGTCGCCGTCTCGGTTCAACTTGACAGGACGGGGCTGGCACCCTATCCACCGCGCCTCTTTTCCAACGCATGAAGCTCGGGTGTCATGAGAGTTCGTAACAGCCTTCGTTCGGCCAAGGTCCGCGACAAGAACTGCCGCGTGGTGCGCCGGCGCGGGCGCGTCTACGTCATCAACAAGAAGAACCCGCGGATGAAGTGCCGCCAGGGCTGATGGCGACCCGCCCCGCCTGATCGGCGGCGGGGCCATCCGGCCACGGCACCGCCCGCCGGCCCGTTCCGCGGAATACCGTCAAAAGGCTCAAGGCCGGCACTGCTGGCCTTGAGCCTTTTGGCGTGTTCTGCCCACTATTGCCTCCCGTTTTGGCAGGACCGTCCGACCATGCTGCCTCCGAACAAGCAGGCGATCTGACCCATGCGCCGCACCGCCTGGCTGATTCTGGCCCTGGCGCTGGCCAGTTGTGCCGCGCCCGACCCGGGCCTGGGCACCGGTTCGGCCGCCGAGACGTTCCGCCAGGCCACCGCCAGCCCGCCGCTGCTGCGCGCCTTCCTGTATGCGATGCCGAAGGGTGGGGACCTGCACAGCCATCTCAGCGGGGCGACCTATGCCGAGGGGCTGGTCCGCATGGGTGCCGATCGCGGCATCTGCTTCGATGCCCGCACCCAGACCGTGGCGTATCCGCCGTGCAAGGGGGAGACCAGGCCGCTGCGGGATGCGGTCAGCGATGTGACCCTGCAACGCAAGCTGGTGAATGCCTGGTCGATGCGGTCATTCGTGCCGACCAGCGGGCGCAGCGGGCACGACCATTTCTTCGACACCTTCGCCCGGTTCGGCGGGGCGGCGACCGCGGTGACCATGGCGCAGGAAGTGTCCGACCGCGCCGGGCGCCAGCGCATGCGCTATGTCGAGCTGATGATCACCTTCCAGGGCAGCGCCGTCGCCGCCCTGGCCGAGAAGGTGAACGCCGCGACCCCGTGGACCGGCGACATGGCGGCATTCCAGGCCGGGCTGATGGCGGCCGGGCTGGAGGCGGTGGTCGGCGCCGGGGCGGCCGATGCCGCCGCGCTGGAAGCGGCGATCCGCAAGGCCCAGCAATGCGGCACGCCGCAGGCATCGCCGGGCTGTGGCGTCACCATTCGCTGGCTGCAGCAGGTCAGCCGCACCGCCAGGCCCTGGCGCGTCTTCGCCCAGACCCTGTTCGGCGCGATGCTGGCTGGTCTGGCGCCGGCCGTGGTGGGGCTGGATTTCGTCTCGCCCGAGGACGATCCCGTCGCACTCGCCGACTACACGCTGCACATGCGGATGATCGACCACGTGGTGCGCGGCTTGCCCGCGACGCGCGTCTCGCTGCATGCCGGGGAACTCACCCTTGGCCTGGTCCCGCCCGAGCATCTGCTGTTCCATATCCGCCAGGCGGTGGAGATCGGCCATGCCCGCCGCATCGGCCACGGCACCGCCATTCTGTACGAAACCGACCCGATCGGCCTGCTGCGCCAGATGGCGCGGCAGCGCGTGGCGGTGGAGATCAACCTGACGTCCAACGCGCAGATCCTGGGCGTGGAGGGCGCGGACCATCCGTTCCCGGTCTATCGCGCCGCCGGGGTGCCGACGGTGATCTCGACCGACGATGAAGGTGTGTCGCGGATCGACCGGACACATGAGCTGCAACGCGCGGTCACCACCTATCGCCTGGGCTGGGCGGACCTGGTGGGGCTGGAGCGCAACACGCTGGAATATGCATTCCTGCCCGGCGAGAGCCTGTGGGCCGATCCGGTGGCGTGGCGGCGCGTCGACGCCTGCGCCACGCCATCGCCCGCCTGCGACGCCCTGCTGGCCCGCAGCGAGAAGGCCCGCCTGCAATGGGCGCTGGAACAGGACCTGGCGGCGTTCGACCGCGAGGCCGGCGCTATGCGGCTGTCACCCTGACCGGCGGGGCCGGATCCAGCAGATAGGCGATCGACCCGGCCAGGTGCACGGTCAGCGTGGACGCGCCGGCCACCGCCGGCAGGGCGGCATCGCCGTTGGTCCAGCGGCGCGGCCGAGCGCCGGCATGCTCGACATCCCACCAGCCATCGGACAGGGCCGGGTGGTCGACCGCCATGTCGGCGCCGGACCAGCTCAGCCGGCTGACATAGACGCCCAGCCGGCGGCGGTCGTCGATCCAGGGGCGGGCATCGGTGGCATGGCTGGCCCGCGAGCGCAGGCGCAGCCGTCCCGGCCGCGGCGGCAGGGCGAACGTGACCGTGGTGGCGGTGCGGGACAGCGGGCGGACGGGCTGGCCGTCGGCCTCCAGCCACGGATCGGGATCGCTGGTGAAGCGGTGGTCGGGCAGGGCGAAGCCTGCCAGCAGCGCGCGCCTGGCCAGGCGGTGCCACAGCGGGCGCAGGCGGGCCTCGTCGTTCATCAGCGGGGCGGCGGCGTCGCTGTCCCAGCTTTTGGCGCGCCCGAAGGCCGGGTGCAGCGCCACCGGGCCGGCGGCGTTGGCGAAGCTGCCGCGGTTGCCGGTATCCAGATAGGACTCGGCGGCCAGCCCCTCGGCGAACAGCACGGCATGGCGGGCGAGTTCGACGTGGAAATAGGTGACGTGGTCGACCGCGACCTGCGCGATGGTGGCGCCGTTGATCAGGTGGCGGATCGGCACCAGGGCGCCATCGACGAACACGGCATGGTCAGGCGAGAGGAACAGGTCGCGGTGCGGTGCCTCGGGTCCGAAGGCGCCGGCGCGCACCCGCACCGGCCAGACCAGGCGATGATCGGGATGGCGGGTGCAGTCGACATGGCGATGGCCGATCCAGGTGATGGGTTCGGCGCTGCCCGCTGCCGTCACGACACGATCCCCGATCGCCAGGTGCTCGACCGCGACCTCGCCCAGCGGGGTCCGGATGCGGGTGCCGGCGCGGTAGCAGACGATGACGTTGGCGGCGGACAGCGTATGGCTGCCGGTCAGCAGGATCTGGAAATCGGCGGTGCCGTTGCCGTCGGTATCGCCTTCGACGATCGTATCGGCGCCCGAGGTGCGCTGATGCACTTCCCCGGCCTTGTTCGAAAACGCGTCCGTCCCGACAAATGTCAGGTCCGCGCCCGGCGATGCGCCGGTGGTCTTGATCGCCGACAGGTCCAGCACGTTGGATGCCTCGACGAAGTCGGCGATCGTGTCCAGTGTGCCGCCGGTCGGGGCATCACCGACAGCGGTGTAGACGAACGTATTTGCACCCGCCATGCCGTAGACCAGGTCGGCCCCGCCGCCGCCGGCGAACGTGTCGTTGCCCGCCCCACCGACCATGTAGTCATCACCCGCGCCGCCGTTCAGGCGCGTGGCGCTGACGCCGTCGCCGAACAGCGACACGCCGCCATCGTTGCCGGTGCCGGTCAGCCCGCTGCCGAACAGCGAGAGCGATTCGATATTGTCGGGCAGGGTGAAGTCGACGCCGGCATAGACGCTGTCGAAGCCGCCGCCGGGGTCCTCGACCAGGACGGCGGCGGAGTTGCTGACCAGATAGACGTCGTCGCCGATCCCGCCGGTCATGGTATCGACGCCCGATCCGCCATACAGCGTGTCGTTGCCGGCATTGCCGGTCAGGTCGTCATCGCCGGCCAGCCCGAACAGGCGGTCATTGCCGCTGGATCCGATGATGATGTCGGTGACCGAGCTGCCGCGAATGTCGGCGCCGACGGCGATCGCGGTCTGGATCAGGACCTGCGTGGTCGCATCCCAGCTCCATGAGGAGACGGAATTGACGCCGGCCGCGGTCGCGGTCAGCACATCGCCGGTGCCCGCCGCGCCATAGATGAAGGCCGCGGCATCCTTGTCGAGCTGCTGCAGATGCGGCGTGCCGGTGGCACCGGAGTCGCCGACGGTCGCCATGATGGTGCGTGACGGATCGTCCGACGACAGCACCTGGTCGTGCACTACATCGGGGTTGGCGGCGAAATCGGTCACCACCTCGGTGGGATGCTTCAGGCCGATCGCGTGCCCGATCTCGTGCAGCAGCGTGCCATAGCTGTAGGTCCCGTCGGGGTTGCGGAACTGGGTGTTCATGAACACTTCGCCCGACGAATCGAGATCGTCGTTGAAGTACGGGTACGAGAAGAAGTCCCAGTTGCCGAAAGGATAGAATCCGATGCCGCCGGCGCCGGAATAGGACGGGCCGGACGTGGTGTCGAAGTCGATGCCCTGGAAGTTCAGGTCACCGTCGCCGGGCGCGACCCGCACGAAGATCAGGCCCGAGGCCGCCGCCCATTCGTTCAGCGCGGCTTCCACCTGCGCCTGCGCCAGGCCGTTGAACGCCTGGAAGCTGGTCAGAGTCGATGGGGTGAACCCGCCGATCGAGGCATCATAGCTGGGCAGCGATGTCGGGAACGAATAGGTAACGATGACGGGACGGCCCGTCACTTCGATTCCGTTCCAGTAGCTGCCGCTGAGCAGTGCTGTGTAGTCGGTTACCACGGCCATCGGCGGCAATCCCCTTTTCCTGGCCTGAAACCGTCACAGGGACAGCGGCCGGTCGGTGTTGCGTGGAAGCAGGTCTGATCAAAAGACTACATGCCCGGCACGGCCGGTGACAACGTCCCCGGCCGTTACATGAACCGGGCAGCCGGGCGGGATTCACAGGCCGGTGGAACGCCGCCGCCGGGTGGAATTATTCAGATATGAACTGCAATGTTGCAGTGCCGGCGCGGTCGGCTGCCGGCCGATCGCACATTCCGTATGTGAATCATATCGCCGTGATGGGTATAATCACCTAGTACGAAAGGCGATCGCCGTGATTCGTAACACTTCGATACGATCTGCCTCCTTTTAGCGATCCAGCGTGTAGGTGATCTGCACTGTCACCGTCACCCGCGGCTGCGGCATGTCGGGGGGGAAGGCCGGCACATGCGCCCCCATCAGCAGGGAGCGCACGGCCTCGTCCAGGATCGGGGAACCGCTGCCACGGGTCAGGGCGACCTCGGTCACGCTGCCGTCGCGCTCGACCGTGAAGCGCACGGCGGCGCTGCCCTGCTCGCCCCGGGATCGGGCGGCGGTGGGATAGGTCTTGTGGCGGTGCAGCCAGGCGGCGATCGATGCGTTCCAGGTGGGGCTGACGCGGGCGGGTTCCGGCGCCGGCGGGGCGGCCGCGGTGCGTGCCGCCGGCGGCGCGGCGTCGGTGGCGGCTTGTGCCGGACGGGCGGCCAGGCGCGGGGCGCGCGGGCGCGGCGGGACGCGCGGCGTCTCC
>CAYZKM010000016.1:3218-24486 GCA_964478525.1 uncultured Bifidobacterium sp. | reverse complement strand
CCCCCCGATTGCCCCGCGCGACGATCCGCCCATCGACGGAGGAAACAATGAGTATCTCGGAAGACCGCAGCGAAAGCCTGCGCATGATCCGCGACAGCGCGGCCGGCATCGCCCCGCGCACCGGTGATTTCAAGCGCATCCGCGCCCTGCGGTTCACCGAACCCGGCTTCGACCGCCCCGTCTGGCGCGAGATGTGCGACATGGGCTGGCTTGGCCTGCTGGTGTCGGAAAACAACGGCGGGTCCGGCCTGGGCGTGCAGGAATTCTGCGCGCTGACGGAAGAACTGGGCGCATCGCTGATCCCCGAACCGCTGATCCCGGCCGCCATGGCCGCGCAATTGCTGCCAGCCGACCACCTGTCCGCCGTGCTGTCGGGCGAGAAGGTGGTGCTGCCCGCCTGGCAGGCCAGGCCGCACAGCATCGACCCCACCGACGGCGCCCATATCGGCAACGGCCGCGTCAGCGGGCGCAAGACCTTCATCCCGATGGCCGCCGGCGCCGATGCGTTCCTGGTGACCTCGGCCCATGGCCTGGCGCTGGTGGATCGCAACGCCGCCGGCGTGACCCTGGATATCGCCCAGACGCAGGACGGCGGTAACTACGGCACGCTGACACTGGACAACGCGCCCTGCGAGGAGATCGCCGGCGATGCCCATGCCGCGCTGGAAATCGCGACCATGGCGACCTCGGCCTATATGCTGGGCGTGATGGACCGAGTGTTCGGCATCACGCTCGAATACCTGAAGACCCGCGAACAGTTCGGCCGCAAGATCGGCAGCTTCCAGGCCCTGCAGCACCGCGCCGCGGACCTGAAGATCCAGGTCTCGCTGGCCCGTGCCACCATCAACGCCGCCGCCGCGACGCAGGACAACAGCACCGATGCCAATGTGCGCAAGGCCGCGGTGTCGCGCGCCAAGGCCCGGGCGTCGGATTCGTGCAGCCTGGTCACCCGCCAGTGCATCCAGCTGCACGGCGGCATCGGCTATACCGACGCGGCCGATCCCGGCCTGTTCCTGCGCAAGATGATGGTGCTGGCCCCGGCCTACGGGTCCGCCGCGCTGCATCGCGGCCGGTTCCGCGCCCTGGCGCCGGAAACCGACGACGATTGATGCCACAGCGCCGCTTGCGACAGGGACACCGGTCATGGATGTGACGGGAACGACAGCGATCGTCGGGCTGGTCGGTACGCCGATCATCCAGGTGAAGATGCCCGGGGTGATGAACCGCTACTTTGCCGAACATGGGCTGGACTTCGTCCTGATCCCGATGGATGTGTCCGCCGACGGCGCGCCCGCGCTGATGCAGGCCGTGCGGCGGTGGAACAACCTGCGCGGCATCATCGTCACCGTGCCCTTCAAGCAGGTCATCGCCGGATTGTCGGACCGGCTGACCGACCGCGCGGCCCGCCTGACCACCGCCAACGTGGTGCGCCGCCACGCCGACGGCACGCTGGAAGGCGACATCCTGGATGGCGTCGGCTTCGTCGCCGCCGCCCGCGCCAATGGCTGTGCGCCGGAAGGCAAGACCGCCGCGGTGATCGGTGCCGGCGGTGTCGCATCCGCCATCGCCAACGCGCTGTGCGAGAACGGTGTTGCGCGTCTGTCCATACAGGATGTCGATACGACGAAGCAGGACAAACTGATCGCGACGCTGCGGGCGACATTCCCAAAGATCGAGATATCCGGCGGCATCACGCGCGTCGACGATCTGGACCTGCTTGCCAACGGCACCCCGGTGGGCATGAACGGCGATCCGTCGCTGCCGCTGTCCGATGCCGTGCTGGCGGGCCTGACCGCGCGCAGCTTCGTCGCCGACGTGGTCACCGCCCCGCTGATGACCCCGTTCCTGGAACGTGCCCGCGCCGCCGGCTGCACGGTGCAGACCGGGATCGAGATGACCACGCCGCAACTGATGCCCATGGCCCGCTTTCTGGGAGTCGCCGCATGACAACCGCCCCGGTCGACATGAACACGCTGGACGACGACACATTCCGCTCCACCGTGCGGCACTGGATCGAGGCGAACTATCCGCCCGACCTGCGCGATCCTCCCAAGCGCCTGCACTGGAGCGAGTGCGGCGTGTGGTACAAGAAACTCGCCGCCCAGGGCTGGCTGTGCCCGGCCTGGCCCAAGGACTATGGCGGCATGGGCCTGACACCCGCCAAGCAGATCATCATGATCGACGAGCTGGAACGGCATGGCTGCGCCCGCACCGTGGACCAGGGCGTGCTGATGGTGGGCCCGCTGATCATCGCCCGCGGCACGCAGGCGCAGAAGGACACCTACCTGCCGAAGATCCTGTCCGGCGAGCATGTCTGGTGCCAGGGCTACAGCGAGCCGAATGCCGGATCGGACCTGGCGTCGTTGCGTACCCGCGCCGAACTGGATGGCGACCATTATGTCATCAACGGCCAGAAGATCTGGACGTCGATGGCGATGGACGCCAACATGATCTACGTGCTGGCACGCACCGATCCCAAGGCGAAGAAGCAGGAAGGCATCAGCTTCATCCTGGTGCCGATGGATACGCCCGGCATCACCGTCCGTCCGCTGGTCAACATCGACCTGAACGAGGAATTCTGCGAGGTCTTCTTCGACGACGTCCGCGTGCCCGCCGCCAACCTGGTCGGACAGCCGCACAAGGGCTGGAGCATGGCGAAGGACCTGCTGGGGTTCGAACGCATCTTCGTCGGCGCACCCAAGCAGGCCGCCTACGCGCTCAGCACCATGGAAGCCGTCGCCGACAGGCTGGGCTTGACCGAACAGGCGGCCGACACGATGAACCGCCACCGCATGGAAATGGCCGATCTCGCCGATCTGTACGAGACCTATCTGGACCAGATCCGCCGCGGCGAGGTGCCCGGCCCCGACGTGTCGATGCTGAAGATCTTCCAGACCGAGCTGTACCAGCGCGTGACCGAGGATGCCATGGCGCTGGCCGGCGAGCACGGCACCGGGCTGGAACCGATGGACGGCAATCGCGCGCTGAACCCCGCCGCGCAATTCCTGCAGTCACGGCCTTCGACGATCTATTCGGGCACGAACGAGATCCAACGCAATATCGTATCCAAGAACGTGCTCGACCTGCCCGGCTGAGACCGCAGCGGCCCCGTCAGGGCTGCCCGGCCCGCACCGCGCGCCACGCCGCGAGGATCGCATCGACACTGCGGCCGGCATCGATGTCGGTGATCGGCCCGGCGATCACCGACAGGCGCATCACCCATCGGTCGCGCCACCGCGCCCCGCCCGCGAACAGCGTGCCATCGGCCTGCACGCGCGCGATTACGCCGGCGGTGGCCTGGTCCGCGGCCGCATCCGCCTCGGCCACGCCGAACCGCACGATCACCTGGTTCAGCACCACGTCATTCAGCACATGCACGCCGGCCTCGCCGGCCAGGCGTTCGGCCATCCGCCGAGCCATCCGGCAATGCCGCTCGATCATCTCGGCAACGCCCGCTCGGCCGAGATGGCGCAGCATCGCCCAGGTCGCGAATCCCCGCGCGCGGCGGGACAGTTCGGGGACGAAATGGCTCGGGTCGCGTTCGCCGTCTGCCACCGGCGGCAGATAGCTGGCGGCGATGGTCATCGCGGACCGGTGCGCATCCGCGTCACGGACGATGGCGTAGCCACAATCGTACGGCGTCTGTAGCCATTTGTGTCCATCGGTCGACCAGGAATCCGCGGCCTCGAACCCCGCGGCCAGATAGGCGTGTTCCGGACAGGCCCGCGCCCACAGGCCGAATGCGCCATCGACATGCACCCAGGCCCCGCGCGCCTGCGCCAGCGGGATCAGTTCGGCGGCCGGATCGAAGGCGCCGGTGTTCAGTTGCCCCGCCTGCAGGATGGCGATCACCGGCCCGCCGGCGGCGCCGATCTTCGTTGCGAAATCGGACGGCAGCATCCGCCCCTGGCCGTCGGTGGCGACCCGGATCACCCGGTTGTGACCCAGTCCCAGGAATTGCAGCGCCGAGAAGATCGTGGTGTGGGCATCATCTCCGACGACGACGCTGATCGGCGGGGCACCGGACAGCCCGTCGCCATCGGCATCCCAGCCCACCTTGCGCAGTACCGCGCCACGCGCCGCGGCCAGCCCGACGAAGTTCGCCGCCGTTGCCCCGGTCACGAACCCGACCGACGCGATGGGCGGCAGATGCAGCAGGTCCAGCAGCCAGCGCGCGGCGATGGTCTCGGCCGCCGCCGCGGCCGGTGTCGCGGTGTGGTTGCCGGTGTTCTGCCCCCATGCGGCGGTCAGGAAATCCGCCGCCACACCCACCGGATGGGATGCGCCGATCACCCAGCCGAAGAAGCGCGGGCTGGTCATGGCACGCAGCCCGGGCGTGGCGCGCGCGACCAGCGCCTCGATGACCTCGATGCTGGGGCTGCCGATGTCGGGCGTCGGACCATCGAACATGTCCAAGGCCTCGGCATAGGACACCGGGCGGTCGGGGCGGTCGCCCACGGTGCGCCGATACACCGCGGCATGGCGGGCGGCGAGTTCGAACAGTTCGGCTGGATCGGTACTCATGACGTCACCCATGCGATTGCCTGGTCGAGGGGAACCGGCGCGTCGGACAGCAGCGCGTCGATCATCGGGCCGTCGGCACTGTTGTCCTCGGCCAGCGGGTCGGTCGGGCGCAGCCGGTGCTGCACGACCATGCGCGCCATCAGCAGCCGGCGCGCATCGCCGCCGGCCATGCCGATACGCACGCCTTCCGTCGCCATCAGCACCGCGCTGGTCACGTTGTACAGCGCGTCCGAGGCGCGGCGGGCCAGGGTTTCATTGCCGCCGCGGCCGATGCTGTCGGCGAAGGCGACGGCGCGTTCCACGATGCCACGCAATTCGCCACGCAATTGTCCTGGCAGGGCCGTGGCCGAACCCAGAGTGTCCTCCAGGGCCTGGCCCAGATCCTTGTGCGCATCGGCTTTTGCCACTGCACGTGTGGTGACATCCAGCGCATTGATGTTCGACGTGCCTTCCCACAGCAGGCCGATCTGGGCATCGCGGATCAGGCGAGGGTTCACCCAATCCTCGATGTATCCATTGCCGCCGCGCACCTCCATCGCCCCGGTCGCGACGGGGATGTTGTCGCGGCAGGCACGGAACTTCACGATCGGCGTCAGGATGCGGATCAGCTTGCGGGCCCGCGCGTCACCGGCCTCGGCGCGGTCCAGCTGACCGGCCGCGTACAGCATCATCGACAGCGACTGCTCGGCCGGCACCAGCAGCTTCATCAGTTGCCGGCGCAACAATGGCTTGCGGATGATCGACTCGCCGAACGCATAGCGGCCGCGCGCGACGACCATCGCCTCGTTCAGGCAGCGGCGCATCATCCCGGCGGCGCGCACCCCGTGCGACAGGCGCGACAGGTTCACCTGGTCCAGCATCTGCTTCAGGCCCTGGTTGGCATGCGCCCCGACCTCGCCCAGCGGGTAGGCAACCGCGCCGTCGAAGCGGATCTCGCCCGACGCCATCGATCGTGTGCCCAGCTTCGATTTCAACCGCACGACCCGATAGGCGTTGCGCGCGCCATCCTCCAGCCGCCGCGGCAGCAGGAAGATGCCCAGCCCCGCGCCGCCGGCGGGCGCGCCGCGCGGACGGGCCAGCAGCAGCGCCAGGTCGGCATCGGCCGAGGAGCAGAACCACTTCTCTCCATACAAACGCCATGCACCGTCCTGATAGCGCGCTTCCAGCTCTACATTGCCGACATCGGACCCGGCGGGTTTCTCGGTCATGAACTGCGCGCATTTGAACAGGCTGGTCATGTCCTGGCTGTGCAGCCGCGGCAGGAATCGCTCGCGCAGCGCCTGCCCGCCATAGCGCTCGATCAGCATGGCCGAGGTGTCGGTCAGCGAAATCGGGCACATCAGGCCGAACTCGGCCTGCACGAACAGGTAGGTGAAGACATATTTCGCGGCCGACGGGATCTTCTCGGGCCAGCCGAACACACCCGGACGGCGCGACATGCAGTGGATGGCGAAATCGCCGTAGCCGATCTGCTCCATCTCGCGGTACGCGGGGTGGAACTCGATCCAGTCCGCATCGACACCGCGGCGGTCGCGGGCATGCAGGACCGGTTCGTGCCGGTCCGCCGTGCGGGCCAGGTCGTCCAGCCGGTTGCCGGCGATCTCTCCCAGGCGTGCGTAGTGCGGCGCCAGGTGGGCCAGCAGCGCGCTGTCCAGATACAGCGGCAGCAGCGACCGCAGGCTGTGGTCGATGTCGAAGAAGTTCAGCCCATGGCAATCCGGCGCCACCCAGTCATTCGTCGTGCCGGGCCGGGCGAGCGTGTCGGCGGGATGCATGCGGGGTCTCCTCCGATCGGTTGGTTCCGTTGGAGACGACTATTCCCCGGCGCGGCGCGAGATTCCACTGTTTCGCGCCGCGCCGCCGTTCAGCCCTTGCGCGGGCGGTTGCGTGGCGGGCGCAGCGTGCCCCACGGGTCGGGCATCGGGCCGGCGGGCACCTCGATCACGGCCGGCACATCGGCCTTGAACGCGGTGCGCAGCGCGGTGCGCAATTCATCGGGCGAGGCGGCCTTCAGCGCAATCGCGCCAAAACTGTCGACGAATTTCTGGAAGTCGGGGTTGTGCAGATCCGACGCGATCAGGCGGTTGCCGTATTGCGTGGCCTGGATGCGGCGGACATTGCCATAGGCGTTGTCGTTGACCAGCACGATCACCACGGGAATGCGCTGCTGCACCGCTGTCGCCAGTTCCTGTGCGTTGAACAGGAAGCCGCCGTCGCCCGACACCGCCACCACCTTGCGGTCGGGCCGCGCGACCTTGACGCCGAGCGCGGTTGCGACGCCCCAGCCCAGCGTGCCCTGGTAGCCGGGTGAAATGAAACCACGCGGCTGGTGCACCGGAAACAGCAGGCGCCCGGCATAGCCAAGCTGAGTCAGCTCGTCCACGAAGATGCCGTCTTCCGGCAGCTCGTCACGGATCGCCTGCAGATAGCCAAGCTGCGGCTGCAGGAACACCAGTTGCGCATGGACCCTGGCGCGCAGGTTCAGCAGTTCGTCCCGCCGTGACGGGCGGGCACGATTATGCGCCGGCACGGCGTCCAGCAGGGCGCGCGCCACTGCGGCCGCGTCGCCGCACAGCCCGATGGCCGGACGTTCATAGCGGTCGAGTTCCTGCGCGTCGGCGTCGACCCGGATGATCTTCATCTCGGCATCGGTGCCCCATTGCTGGTACTGGATGTTCAGCCGCGTGCCGATGCCCAGCACGACATCGGCGTGTTCCCACAGCGCATGGCCCTCGACCAGGTTGGCCGACAGCGGATTGCGGCGGTCGACGATGCCGTGCCCCATGCGGTGGGCGACGACGGGCGCTTGCAGCATCTCGGCCAGGGCGGTGATCTCGGCGCTGGCATCCTGCGCACCGCCGCCGACGATGATCAGCGGGTTCCTGGCCTCGCCCAGCATCCGGGCCGCGCGGCCCAGCAGGTCGGGGTCGATCAGCGCGGCATCGGCGGCGACGGGGCCGGGGATCGCGACCGGGGCGCGCCGCGCCCAGACGTCCAGTGCGCATTCCAGCGCGACCGGACGAGGCCGGTCGGCCGCCATCTGCCGGAACGCCTCGTTCACCTTCACCGGCGCATCGTGCGGGGCGTTGATGCGGTCGGCGTACTTGGTCAGGCCGCGCATGATGCCCAGCTGATCAGGGATTTCGTGCAGCAGGCCATAGCCGCGACCGATGGCGGATGCGGGGATCTGTCCGACAAGGGCCATGACCGGTGCATTGACGGCATAGGCGGTGCACAGCGCGCCGGTGGTGTTCAGGAAACCCGGGCCGGGCACCACGGCATAGACGTTCGGCCGCCCGGTCGCCATCGCCGCGCCCAGCGCCATATAGGCCGCGCCCTGCTCGTGCCGTGTATGGACGATACGCAACCGGTCCTGCGCGCCATGCAGGGCGTCGAACAGATGGTCGTTCTGCACGCCTGGCAGGCAGTAGACGGTGTCGACGCCGTTGGCGATCAGGCTGGCGACCGCGGCCTCTCCGGTTGTCATGCGGGGTGCATCGGGGCTGGGCATGGCGTTTCCCTCGTTCCGTGTGTTGACGGGACGCTAGGCAAGCCGCGTGGGGTGGGCAAGAGGTTGCGCGAGGACTTCCGGTATCGCAACACTGGCGGATCAGCGCATGTCGAACCCGGGGAAAGGCTTCAGAATGAAGGCGCCGGTCCAGAAGGTCGCCACCGCCGACGTGCGGACGCAGGAAGCCGCGGTGATCGCCGCGGGGCGGGAACAGGCCGGCATCAATGAGCCTGGCCTGACCGCCCTGTGCCTGTCGGGCGGCGGCATTCGCAGCGCGTCGTTCTGCCTGGGCGTGATGCAGGCGCTGGCCGATGCCAGGCTGCTGCCGCGCTTCGACTATCTGTCGACCGTCTCGGGCGGGGGCTATATCGGCACATGGCTGCAGACGCTGATCCATTATCGCGGCATCGACAGCGCGATGCGAGAGCTGGAAACCCCCGATCCCGTGGCCGATGCCGCGGCAGGCCGGGCGGCGCCCGAATCGCTGTCGACCCTGCGCCGCTATACCAACTTCCTGACGCCCAACCCCGGCTTCGCCTCGCTGGACCTGTGGACGGACATCGTCCTGGCGCTGCGCAACATCCTGCTGAACTGGCTGGTGTTCCTGCCGCTGCTGCTGTTCGCCGTGCTGGGACCGATCCTGGCCCGCACGCTGGTCTGGGCGGTGCAGCCTGCGCCGGCGGACCTGCTTGCATCGACTGTCCAGGCCGTGTTCCTGGTGATCGCCGGCATCGCCGCCGCCTTCGCCACGTACTGGTCGGCGCTGGGCCTGCCCAACCATCGCCTGGACCACACGATCGAGCCGCCCAAGGGCCCGATCTCGATCAACCCGTTCTCGGACACGCGGATCACCTGGCTGATCCTGGCGCCGTACTGCGTCTGGCTGCTGCTGGTGCCGCCCGCGCTGGACATCGCCCCCTGCCGCGACCTGGGCGAGCGCGTCCCCTGGGTCGCGGTGACCTACTGCGCCGCGCTGATGGCGGGCTACATGATCGCCGCGACGGTGCAGACCCTGCGCCGCGATGCCAACCGAGGCCTGTTCTGGACCAACGCGCTGGCCTGGCTGATCGCCTGCGCGGTCTCGGCCGGCATGGTGTGGCTGGGCGTCGTCGTGATCCGCGCGGGCATGGCGATGGTCGTCCAGGATGGCAACACGCTGCTAGTCATCGTGATGCCCGCCTGGCTGGCGGTCAGCAACGCGATCCACTCCGCCGTGTTCGTCGGGCTGCGCCGCGACGGCCGGCTGTTCGACCTGGACCGCGAATGGCTCGCTCGCCTGTCGGCGCTGAAGCTGCGCGCCGCCTGCCTTTGGTCGGGCCTGTGCTTCGCCGCGATCGGCGTCTCGGCCATGATCACGTATCTGAACACCGCCCAGCACTGGGCCGCGCTGACCGCGCCGCTCGCCACCGGCCCGCTGGTCGCCTGGGTCGGCAAGAAGGCGTCCAACGAGGCGAAGACCGCGCTCGCCGCCAGGTTCAGCCTGCGCACGCTGACCACCGAGGCGCTGCTGAACCTGGGTGGCGCCATCTTCATGGTTGCGCTGCTGGCCTGGCTGGGGCTGCTGGTGCAGCAGCTTGTGCTGGGCCAGGCGCAGATCGCGGTCGGGCACTGGTTCGCCATCGACTGGGACAAGTGCAAGGGGCTGCTGCTGATCGGCCACTGCCTGGCCCTGGCATTGCTGGGCGTGGTGATCCTGTCGGTGACGCAGAAGGTCAACGTCAACCGCTTCTCGATGCACGCCTTGTACCGCAACCGGCTGACCCGGGCATTCCTGGGATCGGCGCATGGCCGGCAGCGGACGCCCGAGGAGTTCACCCGTTTCGATCCCAACGATAATTTTCCGCTGTCGCAACTGCGCACCGGCTCGGGCCTGTGGCCGCTGTTCCCGGTCATCAACATGACCCTGAACCTGACGTCATCGGGCCGGTCCGACTGGGCCGAGCGGAAGGCGGCATCGTTCTTCGCAACACCGTTGCACTGCGGATCGAATGCGCTGGCCACGCCTGGACCCGGCCACGCGGGGCCGGGCGTCTTCGTGCCCACCGGCCTGTATGGCGGGCAGGAAACGGTCGAAGCATCGCACGGCCATGATGGCGGCATGACGGCGGCGACGGCCATGACCATCTCGGGCGCCGCGGTCAGCCCGAGCTGGGGCTATCATTCCTCGCAGCTGACCGCGTTCCTGATGACGCTGTTCAACATGC
Source organism: uncultured Bifidobacterium sp. (assembly GCA_964478525.1). GTDB lineage: Bacteria > Pseudomonadota > Alphaproteobacteria > Acetobacterales > Acetobacteraceae > Rhodopila. The sequence goes on along the minus strand of CAYZKM010000016.1, from coordinate 14,247 downwards.
GCCTCGGCGCCTGGCTGCCCAACCCCGCCGTCGTGACCGACCCCCGCAAGCTGGCCCTGGCGCGCCCCGAACGTGCCGTGCGGTCCTTGCTTGGAGAGCTGCTGGGCATGACCAAGGGCACCGACTCCTCGATCTATCTGACCGATGGCGGGCATTTCGAGAATCTGGGTGTGTATGAAATGTTCCGCCGCCGCTGCCAGCTGATCGTGGTGGTCGATGCCGGCGAGGATGGTACCTGCCTGTACGAGGACCTGGGCAATGCCATCCGCAAGGCGCGCATCGACCTGGGCACCGAGGTGACGTTCGACGCCGCGCCGCGCATCCGCGCCCGCGCCAAGGAGCCGGGAGCGCCGCCGTCGATCGGCTTTGCCGTTGCCACCGTCACCTATGACGACATGCCCGGGGTGACGGCGCAGCTGCTGTACATCAAGCCCAGCTACCTGTCCGACATGCCGGCGGATTCCCTGAGCTATGCGCTGTTGAACCAGGCGTTCCCGCATGAATCGACGCTGGATCAGTGGTTCAGCGAAAGCCAGTTCGAAAGCTATCGCCGGCTGGGCGCCTATCAGACGAAGCGGATCATGCAGGGTGGCCCGGACGTGACGACGCTGGAGGAGCTGTTCCAGCGTGCGCGCGCCAATTGCGAGGTGAAGATCGCCTGACGGCGGGCTACCTCACCACGACATAGCGGAACGGGAACTGCCCGTCGGGCCATTGCACCAGGTCGATCGTGGTCTTGGCCGCCCAGACCAGCACCTGCTGATGCAGCGGCACCACCGGCAGATCGTGCCGCAGGATCGTCGCGGCCTCGTGCAGCATGGCCTGGCGCCTGGTGGTATCGTTCTCGGTGCCGATCGAGGCGATCAGCCGATCCAGCGCGGGGTTGGAATATCCGCCGACATTCATCTGGCCGCGGCGCCCGTCGCTGGTGCCCAGCAGCGTGTGCAGCACGTTATGGGCATCGACGGTGGTGGGCGCCCAGCCCAGCATCACCATGTCGGTGTCCTTGTTCGGCGGCAGCACCTTCGTGAAGAACCGAGTCTTCGACTGCGGCTGCGGTTCGGCCTTGATCCCCACCCGGCCCAGCATGCCGGCGATGGCGACACAGACCTGTTCGTCCATCAGATAGCGATCGTTGGTGCAATCAAGGGCGATGGTGAAGCCCGCCGGATATCCCGCCTCGGCCAGCAGATGCCTGGCCTTCGCGACATCGGTCTTCACCGGCACGTCCAGCGCGGGGTCATAGCCGTTGACGCCAGGCCCCCACATCATGCCGGTCGGGCGGCCAAGGCCCAGCATGACACGTGTGGTGATGGCGGGTTCGTCGATGGCGAGCGCGATGGCCTGGCGCACCCGAAGATCACGCAGCGGATTCCTGCCCTTGATATTTGACGACGGCAACTCTTCGCGCGCCAGGTTCAGCGCGAGGTACATCGTGCGGATTTCGGGCGTGCGCAGAAGCTTCAGTCCCGGCGCGGCGGCGATGCGTGCCATGTCCTGCGGCGGGACGGCGAGGATCAGGTCCATCTCTCCGGTCAGCAGCGCGGCGACGCGTGTCGGTGCGCTGGCGATAACGTTGAATTCGACACGATCCAGGGTGTGGACCGGCTTGTCCCACCACCCGTCATACCGTCCGACCACGGTCTTCTGGTCGGGATCGCGGGATACCAGCGCGAACGGTCCGGTGCCCATCGCGTGCCGCAGGGCATGGTTCTCCTGCTTTCCGATCACCGCGGGCACCACGGCGTCGTGCTGTTCGCACCACGCCTTGGACATGATCATCAGGTTGACCTGTTCCTGCAGAAGGATCGGGTCGTGATGGAAGGTTTCGATATCCACCGTCAGGTCGTCGATCTTCGTGATCGCCTTCACCGATGCCAGCGGCGCGCGCATCGCCGATGTCGGCGATTGGATGCGCTGCAACGAAAATACCACATCATCGGCCGTGAAAGGTGAACCATCCTGCCATTTCACGCCGCCGCGCAGATGGAACCGCCATCGTGTCGGCGCGGTCTGTTCCCACCGCGTCGCCAGCGCGGGTTCCAGCCCCATGTCACGATTCCGCCGTGCCAGCGTCTCATAGATGTTGGAGAGGAAAGAGAGTTGCGTGGTTTCCTGCCGCGTCATCGGGTCGACGGCCGCGAAGTCGCCGTCGTTTGCCCAACGCAGAGTCGCGGCGATTGCGCCGTGCGTTGCGATACAGGACACCACTATCGCGCCGAACAAGCGGCGACGGCTGGCGCGCATGAATCTCTTCCCCTATGGCGGTCGATACCGACCGGGTCACACTACAATTGTTACTATCGCCCAGACGCGTTGAACAGGGAGCATAGAATGCCAATCGAGGACGGTAGCGATATTCTTGGTCTGGTGGATGTTCAACCGACCTTCATGCCAGGCGGCGAACTGCCGATAGACAATGGCCACGAGGTTGTACCAGTCATCAACCTTTTGCTGCAACGGTTTCAACACGCCTTCGCCACACAGGACTGGCACCCGCCGGATCATGCATCGTTCGCAAGCGCGCATGCCGGACACAAGCCATACGACGTGATCGACATGCCGTATGGGAAACAGGTGTTGTGGCCGGATCACGCGATCGCCGGCAGCGCCAATGCCGCGCTGCATCCCGCGATCGAGCAGCGCAGGATCGAGGTGGTGGTGCGCAAGGGGTTCGACAAAACCCTTGACAGCTACTCGACCTTTTTCGAAAACGACCGCACCACGGCGACCGGGCTGGACGGCTGGCTGCGCCAGCGCGGCTTTCGCCGGCTGTTCCTTGTTGGCCTTGCAACCGATTTCTGCGTCGCCTGGTCCGCCGAGGACGCACGTCGGCTCGGCTATGATGTTATCGTGATCGAAGACGCGTGCCGTGGTATTGGATTACCAACAACCCCAGGCAGGACCACGATGGATGACAGCCGCGACCATCTGCTGGCCCTGGGCGTGACATTCGTTGACAGCGGCAAGCTTGCGATCTGACGTGGCAACGTGAATAACCGGTACGGCTGATGACGGAGACGACGCGATGAAAATGAAGGCGGCAGTACTGCGGGCACAGGGCAAGCCCCGACCCTATGTGACGAGCAAGCCGATGACGATCGAGGAAGTCGATCTCGACGGCCCCGGCCCCGGCGAGGTGCTGTACAAGATCATCGGCGCCGGACTCTGCCATTCCGATCTGTCGACGATCGAGAATCTGCGCCCGCGCCGCCTGCCGACCATCCCCGGCCACGAAGCCGCCGGCATCGTCGAGGCAGTCGGCCCCGGCGTCACCGCACTGCGGCCCGGCGACCATGTGATCAGCGTCTTCGTGACCAGCTGCAACGATTGCCGCTACTGCAATGGCGGACGTCCGAACCTGTGCCAAAGCTCCTCGGTCTCGCGCGCCGAAGGCACGCTGATCTCGGGCGCGCGGCGGCTGTCGATGGGCGGCGAACCGATCCATCACTACAGCGGGCTGTCGGTCTCCGCGCAATACGCCGTTGTGTCGGAAAACGCGCTGATCAAGATCCCCGACGACGTGCCGCTGGAAGACGCAACCATCTTCGGATGCGCCGTGGTGACCGGCGTCGGCGCGGTGCTGAACACCGCGCAGGTGACGCCCGGCGCACAGATGGCCGTGGTCGGGCTGGGCGGCGTCGGCATGAACGCGCTGATGGGCGGTGTCGTCGCCGGCGCCGAACGGATCGTCGCCGTCGACCTGAATGCCGACAAGCTGAAACTGGCGCGCGAACTGGGTGCGACCGACACGTTCCTGGCCGGCAATGCCGACGTGGTGCAGGACATCCGCGACGCCACCGGCGGCGGGCTGGACTATGTCATCGAAACCGCCGGGTCCATCCCGGCGATGAACCTCGCCTATGCCATCGCCGCGCGCGGCGGCATGGTCGTCAGCGCCGGGCTGCCGTCATCGACGGCCAATTTCTCGTATCTGCACGGCGCGCTCGTCTCGGACGAAAAAAGCATCCGCGGCAGCTACATGGGCAGTTGCGTGCCCAAGCGCGACATCCCCCGCTTCCTGGGCCTGTACCGCCGCGGCAAGCTGCCGGTGCACAGGCTGCGCAGCGGCACGATCACGCTGGAGGAGATCAACGAAGGCTTCGACCGGCTGTCCGACGGCAGCGTGCTGCGCCAGATCCTGCAGCCGCACGCCTGATCCGCCATGAAGACCTGGCTCGTCACCGGCGGCGCGGGCTTCATCGGCTCGCATCTGTGCGAGGCGCTGCTGGCCGGCGGCGACGCCGTGGTGGTGCTGGATGACCTGTCATCCGGCCATCGCCACAACCTGCCCCCGGCCGCGCGCCTGGTCGTCGGCGACGTCGCCGACCCCGCCACCCTGGCACCGCTGGTCGGCGGCATCGACGGCTGCTTCCACCTGGCCGCCATCGCCTCGGTGGCCCGCGGCGTCACCGAATGGGTCGCCACCCACCGCGCCAACCTGACCGCGACGGTCACGCTGCTGGATGCCATCCGCGGCAGCGGACGCGCGGTGCCGGTCGTGTATGCCTCCTCGGCGGCGGTGTACGGCGATTGCCGGACGGTGCCGATCGCCGAGACGGCCGAGAAAGCACCGCTGTCGGCCTATGGCGCCGACAAGTACGGGTGCGAACTGCACGCCCGTGTCGCGTCCCATGTGCACGCCATCCCGACCACCGGGCTGCGGTTCTTCAACGTCTACGGTCCGCGGCAGGACCCGAAATCACCCTATTCCGGCGTGATCTCGATCTTCTGCGACCGCATCCGCGCGGGAAAGGGCATCGACATCTTCGGCGACGGGCAGCAGACCCGCGACTTCGTCTTCGTGCGCGACGTCGTCGCCGCTCTGATGGCGGCGATGGCCCATGCGTCGACCGACGCACCGGTGTTCAATGTCTGCACCGGCCACCCCACCACCGTGGGTGACCTGGCCGCCACCATCGCCGACCTGGCGGGCGTCGCCGCCACCATCACCCATCAACCGCCCCGCGCCGGGGAGATCCGCCACTCTCTGGGCGACCCCACCCGGGCCCGGGCAGCACTGGGCCTGACCGCGCCGCGCCCGTTGCGGGATGGCCTGGCCGAGGTGCTGGGCTGGCTGGGCAAGTCCGGCTAGATGAACATCCTGAAGACGCTTCTGCTGGTGGCCGTGCTGCCGCCGGTCAACCTGGCGGTGCTGGCCCTGGTGGGCCTGCTGCTGATGCGGCCGTGGCCGCGCGCCGGGCGCGGGATGGCACTGGCCGGCGTCGTCGCGCTGCTGCTGCTGGCACTGCCGATCGTGTCGGGGTCGATGATGCTGACACTGGAACGCGGCCTGCCCACCACGCCACCCGCCAACGACCCACCCAAGGCCATCGTGGTGCTGGGCGCCGAGATCACTCGCGCCGCCGGCGCCCCGTTCGGCGCCATCGCCGGCAAGATGACCCTGGACCGGCTGCGCGCCGGGGCCGAACTGTACCGGCGCACCGGGCTGCCGGTGCTGGTCAGCGGCGGCACGCTGCAGCCCGACCTGCCGACCGTGGGTGCGCTGATGGCCCGCAGCATGACCAGGGACTTCCAGGTGCCGGTGCAATGGTCCGAGGTCGTCTCGAAGGACACGTGGGAGAACGCGACGCTCAGCGCCGCCATCCTGAAGGCCGAGGGCATTCATTCGGTCTATGTCGTCACCCATGCCTGGCACATGCCGCGCGCCCTGCAGGCCTTCGCCGCGGCGGGCCTGACCGCGACCGCCGCCCCCACGGTGATCGAACCCCCGATGACCATCGATATCGAGGATTTCATCCCGCGCGCATCGTCATGGGAAACAGCCTACTTCGTGTTCCATGAATGGGTCGGGATGGCCCGGTATGCGCTCCGCTGAGCCCGTCTCGGTCGAGGCGTTTTCATCAGTCCAGGCCCTGGCGGATGACGTGGCACCGCTGTTGCGTGGCGTCACCTCGATCTTCCTGACCCCGGCCTGGTGGCGCACCGTTGCCGCGGATGCGATGCCACCCGGCACCGAACCCTGCTTCCTGCTGTGCCGCGTGGGTGGACGGGCGAGCGTGGTGCTGCCGATGCAGCGGCAAGGATCGCACATCGACGCCCTGACGACGCCGTACACATGCGTCTATGCGCCGATCATGGCACCCGACCTGACACGTGCATCGACGGAGGCGGCGTTCACGGCACTCGGCCGCCACATCCGCCGCGCCGGCGCGGTGCGGCTGGATGCGCTGCCGGTCGAATGGCCGGGGCTGGACGCCATGCTGGCCGGGCTGCGCGCCGCCGGCCTGCGCGCCCTGCGCTTCGACCATTTCGGCAACTGGCACGAAGACGTCACCGCCACCGGCTGGACCGCCTACCTCGCCGGGCGGCCTGGCGCCCTGCGCGAGACGATCCGCCGCCGCCTGCGGCGCGCGGAACGGACCGGGGGGGCGCGCTTTGCCCTGGTGACGGAGCCGGCGGATGTCGCCGGCGGCGTTGCCGCCTATGAGTCTGTCTATGCACGCAGCTGGAAAGAGGCCGAGCCGTTTCCCCGCTTCAACGGCCAGCTGATGCACGCGATGGCGGCGGATGGCGCGCTGCGGCTGGGCCTGTGGTGGCTGGACGACGTACCGGCCGCCGTGCAGTTCTGGGTGGTGCGTGCCGGCTATGCGACCGTGCTGAAGCTGGCGCATGACGAGGCGTTCAAGGCGCACTCTCCGGGCACGGTGCTGTCGGCGCTGATGATCCGGCACCTGCTGGATATCGAGGGCGTGCACGGCCTGGATTTCGGCCGCGGCGACGATCCGTACAAGCAGGGTTGGGTGGCGGACCGGCGGCAGCGGATCGGCCTGCTGCTGGCCAATCCGCTCCATCCGCGCGGCCAGGTCGCCCTTGCTCGGCATGCGCTGGGTCGGTTGCGGGACAGGGTGCGCCCGGCCGGCTGAGCCTGTGGCGAGGCCCGCGCCCCGCCATGCCCTGCCGGTGTCAGCCCTGCCTGGCGCGCCGTTTCCGGGCGAAGGCGAGGCCTGCCAACCCGACCCCGAGCACGGCCATCGTCGCGGGTTCGGGTGCCGCGACATACAGCGCGGTCAGGTTATAGGTGAACGTATCGCCGATGCCGCCCAACGCCACCGACTGGTCGGTGAACAGTGTCAGGGTGGAGCTGAGCGCACCTGTCGAATTGCTGACGACGGTGATGGGCAGCAGGACCGACCCGCTTTTGGAGATGGTGATCGGGCCGGTCAGGCCGACGCTGAAATGCGACGGATCGGACAGGGTGAACTTCGTGATCGTCAGGTCGGTCAGCGCGCTGTTGCCGCCGTTCGAGTCCGAGGTGATGTTGGCCAGGGTCAGGCTGACCGAGGCGGACTGGAACTGCGTGACCGTGCCGAAGCCGATGGTCGGCCCGGATGCCGCGGTCGCGCCCGACGCAACGGCGGTCGGGGTGTTGACCGTGCTGCTGAGCGTGCTTTGGAACTGCGGTCCCACGCCCTGCGCCGAGACCGACGCGGTGACGGTCTGGCCGGCATTGGTGCCGTCGGACTTGCCATTGCTGAAGCTGACGGTCGCGGTCGTCGATGTCGCCGGATTGCCGCGGGCGGTGGCCGTGTAGGTGTAGCCGAGGCTGGCGGACGCGCCGTCGCCAAGGCTGACCGAGGACGGATTGCCGCCAGCCGCGGTGAAGCCGGTGCCCAGCGCGGCGCTGACGTTGCCGGTCAGGTTCGTCGCGGCGCTGGTGGCCCCGCCATTGGCCTTGTTGCCATCGCCGCTGTTGGTGATCGACACCGTCGCGGTGCTGGACGTGCCGACTCGCACCAGGGTGGTGCCGGACGTTGATGTCACCGTGTTGACCGGTGCGACACCGGTGCCTGTCAGCGTGGTGGTGACCGAGGACGAGGCGTTGGTGACACCGCCGCCATTGGCGAAGCTGGAGGTGACCGTGGTGGTGGAGGCGCCGCGGATGGTCGGGGTATAGGTGTAGGTGCCGGTGGTGGACGCGGCATCGGCCAGGCTGACGGACCCGCCGCCGCCCGAGAACTGGTTGGCCGACGCGGTGCCGAGCGTGCCGCGCAGATTGCTGATGGAGGCCGCCACGCCCGAGGTGTTGCCCTTGCCGGTGTTGGACACCGACACGACGGCGGACGCGGCGGACCCGACCAGCACATAGCCGGCGCTGGCGGAGCTGCCCATGTTCAGGACGGGCGCCACGCCGGAGCCGATGACGGTCAGCGTGCCATTGACGTTACCTGTAGTCGAGCCGGACCAGGCATAGGTCACGGTGGACGACTGCGATCCGATCGACGGCGCGTTATAGATGAACGTCGCGGCGGCGGAGGCGGTGGCGTTGCGGCCGATGGCCAGGCTGAATGCCGAGCCGGACAGGCCGTTCGTCGAGAATGCGCTTCCGGTGATGGTGCGGGTGGCGCTGGTGTTGGCATTCTTCGCCAGCAGCGTCGCCGATCCGCTTGTGCCCGACCCGTCCACCAGATCGATGATCGTCAATGTCGCGCTGGTGGTCGGACCGCCGGTGACGCCGGTGCCGCTGAACGTGATCGCGCTGGCATCAGCCGGCGCGGAATCCACTGCCATCGCGGTCAGGATCGCGGCCGTCGACGAGGCAAGCGAGATCGCCGGTGCAACGGCATGCCCCGATTCAAGCGCCAGCAGCGCAATGACAGATGTCGCAGATGCCAAACTGGACTTCACGGCGAGGTCCCACCCATTTTCAACGCCTCTTGTAGCGTGTATTTTGCTGTACAGCAAGTCATTTTTTTTACACGCACCGGGGCGCACGCCAAACCGACCCTCACTCCAGACCCGTCCGGCGCGTCACCGATCCGCCCGCCTTCCGCCCGGAAGGCACCCATCGTTCACGCAGCCAGCCGGCCCAGCCACGCACCGTCCAGGCGGTACCCGCCTCGACCCAGTGCAGCATCGTGCAGCGGTCGGACAGGCTGCGCTTGTAGCGGTCGTCGCCAGCCAGGAAATCATAGCAGATCGTACCGGCGGCGATACAGCACTGAATCGCCAGATGGTGGCAGGTCAGCCCCGGCTTCCGCTGAGCACCCGCGTCCGCATAGTCGAAGCCGCTCTGGTACGCCAGCGCATGGCCACGGTATCGGAAATTGTACAGCACCCCGACCACCCGCTCGCCGGCGTCGATCCGCCACAGATCGATCTCGCCGCGCGGCCAGCCGCGGCCGATCAGCGCGGCGTGGAACCGGCCGAAGAACGGGTTGGCAAAGGCCCCCGCCTGCCCCCGCGCGGTCCAGGCCGCCTGGTGCATCTCACGCAGCATGGCCAGGAAGGCCAGCGCCTGCTGCGCCGACTCCGCCCGCCGAATCGACAGCGCGCCCGTCGCGGCATAGGCCCGGTCCGACCGGCGCACCTGCTGGCGCGTGTTGGCGCTGCGGCGTTCGAGAAATCCCCCCTCGGCCAGGTCCGCGATCCAGGCCGGCCGGTCACCCAGCACCCGCGCGGGCCCGGTCGCGGCCAGGGTCGCATCGTCGATCCCACTGAGCACCAGCCGCCGCCGGCGCCACGCCGCCCGCCCGCCGATCGGCGCCGTCCGCGCGGCATCGAGGCAGCGCACCAGCAGCGAGGCGGGCTGGCCGCGTTCGATCAACACGCCATTGTATTCGATGTAGGGCGCGTCCAACGCCGCCTGCCCGGCCTCGCCCAGATACAGAGTCGGCGGCCCCGGCCCGCGGCGCACCCGATTGAACAGCGCCAGCGCCACCGTCCGCCCGCACTCGACCGCCTCCAGCAGCACCGGATCGTCGAACCGTTCAGCGGCCAGGCAGCCGGTCCAGGTCCAGCCCTGGAAGAACGACCCATCCGACCGCGCCTCCAGATCGCGCCAGCGCGCACCCAGGGCATCCAGGTCCCGGACCGCAGACAGGGTGATCGTGGTCACGAAGGCGGCACCGCGCCCATCCACAGCGCGCGCCAGGCGTCGAACATCGCCGCCTGGTCGAAATCCCGCTGCGCCTTGGCCAGGTTCGCCGCGCCGATGCGATGGCGCAGCGTCCGGTCCGTGGCCAGGGCGGACAGCGAGGCGGCCAGTGCGTCCTCGGTCAGCGGGCCGACGAAAGGCAGGTTCTCGGGCGCGATCATGGCCCTGACATCGCCGACATCGGTGCAGGCGGCCGCCAGCCCGGCGGCCATCGCCTCCATCAGCGACAGCGGCATCTGCTCGGTGTCGGACGACAGCGCGAAGATGTCGAACCCGGCATACAGCGCCGGCGTATCCTCCCGGTGTCCGGTGAACGTAACGCGTTCGGCCAGGCCCAGATCGCCGGCCAGGGCCTGCAGCATCGCCCGTTCCGTCCCATCGCCGACGATCACCAGCCTGGCGGGGACGGTCATGCGGGCAAGCGCGTGCAGCAGGCGCGCCAGGTTCTTCTCGGGGCGCAGCGCGGCGACGGTGCCGATGACCGGGATCGCGCCGTCGCGTGCCCCGGCGCTGGCGAAGCGGGACAGGTCGATCCCGTTCGGCACGTAGCGCACCCGGCCCGGCGACAGTTTCCAGACATCGGTGGCGATCCGGACCAGGGTGCGTGACGGCAGCACCACGTCGCTGCGCGCCAGCGCGATGCGCCGCACCAGGACGCGGCGGGGGATCTGGGCGTTCCGCTCCTCGGGCCCGAACCCGTCCACCACGTGGATGTGGCGGCAGAGCGGCCACAGATCGGCCAGGGCGAACTCGATCGCGCCCCAGTTGCAGGTCACCAGCAGGTCGGGCCGCCAGGCGCGCAGCAGGCCGCGGAAGCGCAGCGCATTGGCCAGCAGCGCGTTCTTTTGTGCCGCGACGGTCGGGAATGTGACATCCAGCGCGGGCGACAGACGCGCCTGGCATGCCATATTCCCGTCCATGGACACGACGATATGGCGGAACGCGGCGCCGAAATGGTTGGCCAGCGCGGCGAATCGCGCCTGCGCCCCGCCCACGGCGAAGGTGGGGAAGACATGCGCCACCAGCGGCGGACGCGCGCTGGATGGGTTCATGCGATGATCCCGGCGCGCGGCGACTGGGGCCTGTTCGTCTACGCGGCGGTCACCCACGACGACCAGAAGTCCGGTGGCC
>CAYZKM010000016.1:0-3208 GCA_964478525.1 uncultured Bifidobacterium sp. | reverse complement strand
TGATCCCGGCGCGCGCCGTGCCGTTCGGCCCCCACCTGATCACGTGTCTGATCGCGTGTCTGCTCGCCGGCCTGCTCGTGATCCGGCCGGCCGCGGCGCGGGTGCTGATGGTGGGACCGCAGCACGCGCTGAAGGTGCCGAGCCAGGCCGCCACGCTGGCGCGCGATGGCGATACGATCGCGATCGAGCCCGGCACATATGCCGACTGCGCCGTCTGGATGGCGTCGGGGCTGCTGATCGCCGGCACCGGTCCGGGCGTGGTCATCACCGGGACGCCCTGCTTCGACCGCGGGCTGTTCATCACGATGGGCCGCGACATCACCATCCGGGGCATCACCTTCCTAAACGCGCGTGTCATCTACCACAACGGTGCCGGCGTGCGCGCGTTCGGCGCGAACCTGACCGTCGAGGACAGCCGCTTCCTGGGCAACGAGAACGGCATCCTGGCCGGCGGTCCGCCCGACAGCATCGTGCGCGTCTCGGACAGCATCTTCGATGGCAACGGATCCTGCGAGGGTCCGTGCGCCCATGGCATCTATGCCGGCAGCCCGGTCGCGCTGCTGCGGGTCGAGGGCTGCGTGTTCACCAACACCCGCATCGCCCACCATGTGAAATCCCGCGCCCGGAGCACGATCATCATCGGCAACCGGATCGAGGACGGGCCGGACGGCACCGCCAGCTATCTGATCGAGACGCCGAATGCCGGCAACCTGCTTGTCCAGGACAATATTCTGCATAAAGGCCGGCACAGCGCCAACCCGGCCGCGGCGATCTCGATCGGGGTCGAGGGCGCGACCAACCCGACCGGGGCGATGATCGTGCGCGATAACCGTTTCGCCTCCGATCTGGCGGAGCCGACGATCTTCGTGCGCAACCATGCCGCCACCCCGGTGATCCTGGGCGGCAATCGCCTGTCGGGCAAGGTCCGTCCGCTGGAGGGTCCGGGCAGAATCGAGCCGAACCCGCCGGATCAGTAGCTGTCGGGCGGGATCACGTTCTGCGCCTTGGGGCCCAGCAGGGCGGCGCGCATGGTCTCGGCGGATTTGGAGCGGATGTCGTCCCAGGCCTGCGGCGTATAGAAGGCCGAATGCGGGGTGATGATCAGCCGCCCGATGGTCCAGGGTTCTCGCGCGCGATAGGCCCGCATCAACTCCGGCACCGGATCGACCGGCGGTTCCACCGGCACGACGTCGATGCCAACCCCCGAGAGGTGGCCGGATTGCAGCGCAGCGGCCAGGGCATCGATGTCCACGATCGGGCCGCGCGCGGTGTTCACCACCACCGCGCCCCGGGGCAGCAGCGCCAGTTCCCGCGCGCCGATCATGCCGCGCGTCTCGGGCGTCAGCGGCACATGGATCGACAGCGTGTCGGTCTGCTGCAGTAGCGCCTCCAGCGTCGGGGCCCGCTGCACGCCAAGCCCGAGTTCCACGCCATTCGGCAGGTTCGGGTCGAAGAAGACGACGCGGAAGCCGAACGCCTTGGCGCGCAGCGCGACCGCGGTGGCGATGCGCCCCATGCCGACGATGCCGAAGGTCTGCACGCCCGACCGCTTCACCAGCGGATCGTCGATATAGCGCCAGGCCGCCGGCGGGTCGGCACGCTGCGCCTCCAGATGGATCAGCAGGCCGCGACGCAGGGCCAGCGCCAGCGACATCGCGTGGTCCGCGACCTCGGTGGTGCCATAGTCGGGCACGTTCAGGATCATGATCTGCCGCTGCGCGGCCGCGACGCGATCCAGATTGTCGTATCCCACGCCCATGCGGCAGATCGCCCGCAGCTTGGGGAACCGGGCCAAATCCGCCGCGGTCACTTTGTAGCGAAGGATCATCAGCCCCTCGGCCGCGGCGCAATCGTCATCCGACAGATCGGCCAGCGACGTCGTGGGCTGCCGCGGGAAGATGACGCGGACGTCGGGGCCGTAGATCCGCCGCTCGACGCTGTCATCGGGGTAGTTCTTTTCCGTGTAGAGCACCGTGGCGGCCATCGCGATCGTTTCCTGCCGGTTGTTGTTGTGCCAGCCCGAGTCGTATGCGCCGGCGCGGTGCCTGTCCACCGCGCAGTCCCTGGGTATCGGGCCCATGGCTTGCGCCCGGCGTCAGTTCGATGGAGATTCGATCATCAACAGGAATGGAGACCCGACCATGCAGGCACCCAAACCGCCTTCGTGGATGAACGAATTCCGCGCCTTCATCATGCGCGGCAATGTGGTCGACCTCGCTGTCGGCATCATCATCGGCGCCGCCTTCACCGGTGTCGTCGGCAGCCTGGTCAAGGACGTGTTCAACCCGCTGATCGGCCTGCTGACGGGCGGCGTCGATTTCTCGAACTTCTTCGTCCCGTTGAACGGCAAGTCCTATGCGTCGCTGGACGAGGCACGCCGAGCCGGGGCGGCGACGCTGAATGTGGGGCTGTTCCTGAACGCGATCATCCAGTTCCTGATCGTCAGCTTCGCCGTCTTCTGGGTCGTGAAGGCCCTGACGCGCATGAACATGCGCTCGGCCGCGACCCCGCCGCCGCCGACGAAGACCGAGACGCTGTTGACCGAGATTCGCGACCTGCTGAAGGACAAGGCCTGATCCGGCGCGCCCGTCACGGTGGCATCCCTGCCATCGTGACGGGCGGTGCGGATTACCGCAGACCGGCGTTCAGGCGATCCAGCACCGCCGAACCGGGCACCAGGGCCGGCTCGTCCAGCGCGTTCAGCGGGGTGTCCACCGTGCGCAGCATGTCGTGCATGTCGCGCGGGTTCGGATCGACGTACAGCAGGCCCGTCACGATCTCGCCGGCGGCCCGACGTTCCTGCATGTAGTTCAGCGCGGCGATGCGGTCGTTGACGTCATAGCTGGTGTGCAGCTTGCGCAGCTGCAGCACCGAGCCGTCGTGCTGCGTGACCAGTTCCACCGTGCCGGGCGCGTAGTCGACCGTGATCTCCTTGCGGCCGGTGATCACGTCCAGCGCGTTCAGCGCCTCGTTATGCTCGCGCACGAAATCGAAGCTTTTGGTCGAGCCTTCGTGGTTGTTGAACGCCACGCAGGGGGAGATGCAGTCGATGAACGCCGCGCCCTGGTGCTTCAGCGCCGCCTCGATCAGCGGGACCAGCTGTGCCTTGTCGCCCGAGAAACTGCGGGCCACGAAGGTCGCGCCCAGGTGCAGCGCCATGCCGACCAGGTCGATCGCCTCGTCATTGTTGACCACGCCGCGCTTGGAC